>JAPORK010000097.1 GCA_026710285.1 Endozoicomonadaceae bacterium
CCAGGGAAATATATTTTAATTTTATCTGCAAAAATCAGAACCCTGTATACATCAGGAAAATATTTAAGGTTATCATTTTAAAGCTTGTTCCTAATCTTTTTACAGGTTAAAAAGGTTGATAAAAAACTACTGTGTTTCAGTCTTTTGTTGTATGTAGCAGCGGTGCAACCTGAAAAAAAGTATCATTTATCATTGTTTTTACTTTCTGTAAAGATTATGAGCAGACTCTAAGAAATAATTGTATGTTTTTTACAATTAAAAACTGTCAGAAAGAATTTAAACTCCGGGTTATAGTGAGTATCCGGAGTTTTTCATTTCAGAATTATTATAGTCTTGTTTATCTGAGGGGTAAAGCTTTCAGGTTATCGTATGTTTTATCCCTGAAAGTATAAATTCGGGAACAGATGTACGCTTAGAGTTTCCCTGCATGTTTTTCCAGATATGCAGCAACTCCTTCAGGGGTTGCCTGCATACCAGGATCGCCCTGATTCCAGCCAGCAGGACAAACTTCACCATATTGTTCATGAAACTGTAATGCATCAAACAGTCTCAACAGCTCATCAGCATTACGACCAAGCGGTAAATCATTTATAATTTGTGAACGCACGATGTTGCTGCGATCTATTAAGAACGCCCCTCTGAAGGCAACCCCGGCTTCTGATTCAACGTCGTAAGCCTTGGCAATGCTATGTTTCATATCAGATACAAGCGTATAGCCTAATTTACCGATACCACCGTGCTCAACAGGGACATTACGCCATGCAAGGTGTGTGAAGTGAGAATCTATAGATATACCAATTACTTCAACATTTTTCTCTTTAAAGGCGGCAATACGATGATCAATCGCTATCAACTCTGAAGGACATACAAAGGTGAAGTCCAGCGGATAGAAGAAGAGCAAACAGTACTTGTCTTCTATATTTTTTAATAGCGTGAAATCTTCAATAATTGAACCATCGGCCAACACAGCAGGCGCCGAAAAATCAGGTGCTCTTTTTCCAACTAAAACAGCCATAATCGATCCTTATCGTTATTTTGTTAAATTTGAGAATTGAACAGTTATTATATATTATTTGCAGCAAAATACAACCTTATCTCAGTTGTATTATTAAGCAATTCTTCTTAAGACAGATCATTCTGTATTCATTTTGCAATATACATGCTGGTTTATCTTTTGATAATAAATAAACCGCAATTTTTTATTTGTTTTTCACTATTAAAAGGTAAAAATATCGTGTAATCTGTTAAACTATTTATATTCGCATGAACATTATTCATGTTCATTTTTTTATAATACTTTTAGTAACTTATCAATATTTAGGGCAAAAAAAGTTATTATTTTAAATAAAATAAATGACCTTGTTTCATTTTTCTCTGCTCATTGAAAGTTTACAGTTTTGCAGGTAATGTACATTGTATAATGATTGTTTTGCATATACCACCAAATTAAAGCAGATCACTGATGCAGGATGTCTTCATCATATTCAGCATGGTATAGAAAAAGAGAGTTTGCGGATTGCCCACAGTGGTGATATTGCTCAGACATGGCATTCTGAATTATTAGGTGCTGCACTTACACATCCTTATATAACCACTGATTATTCTGAAGCATTGTTAGAATTTATCACACCTGTTTTTGAAGATATTGATGACATGCTGTCTTTTTTATCTGAACTGCATCGCTATACTATACAGTATTTAGATAATGAACTGCTCTTTTGCAATAGTATGCCAGCCATTTTAAAAGATGATGAT
This sequence comes from Endozoicomonadaceae bacterium, assembly GCA_026710285.1. GTDB lineage: Bacteria > Pseudomonadota > Gammaproteobacteria > Pseudomonadales > Endozoicomonadaceae > JAPORK01. Next base: position 1,756 of record JAPORK010000097.1, read on the forward strand.
CATATCCCTATTGCCCGTTATGGTTCTTCTAACTTTGGTCATATAAAGCACATTTATCGTGTAGGTTTAGGTTACAGATATGGTAAGGCTATGCAGACTATTGCCGGTATCCATTATAATTTTTCATTGCCGACACAGTTCTGGGACTATGTCAGTTATGGCAATAATCCTGATAAATCTGCTGCTGAAGGCTATATGGCGCTGATCAGGAATTTTAAACGTTATTCCTGGCTACTCATTTACCTGTTTGGCGCTTCACCTGTAGTGGATGGCTCTTTTCTTCGTGGTAAACAGCATCAGTTAGAAAAGCTTGGGGATGATACTTTTTATTCTCCATGGGCTACGTCACTGAGGATGAGTCGTATTGGCTATACCAATGAATTACAGGATCAGTTGAATATCAATTATAATAGTATTGACGCTTACATAAAAACACTTTCAGCAGCAGTTAATACACCGCACGCTAATTATGAGAAAATAGGTGTAAAGCATGTTAATCAATACCGGCAACTCAGTTGTAATATACTCCAGATTGAAAATGAGTATTATAACAGTATCCGCCCTAAGTGTATCATGCGTTATAATGAAAGACCTTTAGACGCTTTAAGTCGTACAGTTGAATATGTGGAAGTTCGGTGTCTGGATATTAATCCACAACTTCCCTTGGGAATAGATAGTGAAACAGCTTGTTTTTTGGATGTCTTTCTTACTTTTTGTGCTATTGTGGACAGCCCTGTTATTTCATCACAGGAAAACCAGATAATCAGACAAAACTTTCAAAAAGTCGTCATGACAGGAAGAAAAACAAAATTGCGTATTAATACTTTTAATAAAGGTCGTTTACAGCGTATTTCTTTGCAAAAGCAGGGTAAATTTCTGTTGGATAAAATGAGCGCTATTGCAGAAGCACTTGATACAGTACATCACAATACACGTTACAGTGAAAGTTTACAAAAACAGCTCAATAAAATAAATGACATTAATTTAATACCTTCTGCGCAAATCCTGAATCAGGTCGAAGAGAATGGTAACTCTTTTATAAAAACAATCTTAAAACTTTCTGAGCAGCATTGCCAATATTTCAGGAATAAACCGCTACCTCCTGAAAGAGAGCAATATTTCCAGCAGCTTGCTGCTCAGTCTCATAAAGATCAACAAAAAATTGAAGCGGAAGATGATATTCCGTTGAGTGAATTTTTACAATGTTATTTAAACTAAGAGTCGGTTTATAATCTTTTCATAAGTTACGAGTCTTGATGAGAGAAACGATGAAATATTATGTAACTGGTTTTATGTATTCTGAAACCAGAGAAGATGTAGCTTTAATTACAAAAAACAGCCAGAATGGCAAAAAGGTTTGTTAAATGACATTGGCGGTAAAATTGAAGGGGCAGAATCACCTCAGGAAGCTATGACCAGAGAATTTTAAATATGAAAATGGATTTTGATAGTGCTATTCTTGTGATACGCATTTTATTTTTCCTGTTATAGCTGACCTGTTTTTCTATCTCTTTTTGCATAAACAAAGCTTCATGGCTTCCACAGTCTTTTCCAAGTTCCAATATTATTCCGGCAAAAGTAGGAGTCGAGTAGAAATATTCGTTTTTTTTCACACCTGCTTCAATGCCTGATCAACGGAGTGGGTTATTTATTGAAACTTTTCAGGACGTTTATATTGTTTATCAAAAATTATTATAAAAATAAAATCATCTCTTTCAGTTTTCATTGTTAAACTCTCTCCTGCAAAACTTTTATATGATTTTCATTGAAAATAGTTATAAAAACAAGAGATAAACAATGAAAGAATCAATATTTGATAATTACAAAATAAAAATAAATAAATTAATTATCAGTTTTTTATTATTAAGCAGGCAATTTTTTTACTATCGTGTTTGTAAGTCATTTATAATAACATCATGCATCACCTTTAGTCTGATATTAACTATAACAGGAGATGCACTATCATCTGAAGCAGAAGTTACAACTTCCTCATCAGACCATCAACCAAGTAATCTGTATGATTTTTTAATTAATTATCAGCATGCACCTGTTGAATTTATAAACAGTTTTTATCGTTTAACGGATGTTGAGACAACAGCACCTTCTGTAAAAAGAGTCCCTGTCTTTACAGTAACCACATACACAGAAAAAGATCAGAAACAGACTGATTCACCGCATAATCCTGTGACAGTTCTACCTGAGTCAAAAAAATTTAATAATGGATTTTCTATTCATGATTTGATCAGCTTAATTGATCATCAAAAAGCACGACCATTATCAAATAGTTTTCTTTTTGATTATTTATTAAAAAGATATGGTTTTGTATATTATCAGGATGAAAATGATACTATCAAAACATTAACAATCACCATAGGAGGTATGTTATCTAATCTTAAGCAAAGTGCACAACAACACGATCCTGCCGCAACGCTTGTCTTGGCGTTTTTAGAGGAACCCTTTTATGCAACTAGTTCATCTTCAAAAGTAAATGGTCCACAATCTTTTTTTTCTCCATGGAGATATCTGACAACAATTTTTGCTGCACCAAAAAGCAAGCTTTCTTTTTCAGAGCGATTTAATAAATTGTCCGGTGTTAAAGAAATATACTATTTTACAAGAGCAAAAACACTTTTTTCCCTTAAGCAACAAGGTTATGAGCATCAAAAAAATCATCGGTTTACCACTTATGAACTTGATGAATCAGGAGAAATCATTCCTGTTGTATCTGATGATTTAGTACCGGGTTATGCAGAAATGCAAGAAATGCAAGACGCAATAGCTTCTGACCGCAAAAGGAGTCTTGCTCCTTCAGAAAAACGTGGCATATCTTCTTCATTAAAAACACTGGCAAAAGTAGCGCTTATCACGGGTGTGTTCTGTACTGCTATGATGGGTGCGAGTGCACGGGTAACAGCCCCTCCAAAATGTTCATCTGATGGTAATTGTCAGGCACAAAGTGGTACTCCTTTATTCGCCAGAAATTTTTTCCAGACTTTAGCAGGAAATCCTACAGATAATTTTAGAATGGTGGAAGATATTAATCTTAATGATGCAGATTCTCTACCACTGTTTCCAAATTGCAGCAGACCCTTTTCCGGATCACTCACAACTGGAAACTTTACGCTCAATGCCGCTGATTCAACTGCTCCGCTGTTTGGTTGTGTGCGTGATGCTACATTTGAAGGAAACATCAATCTTTGTGGGTCTGGCGTCACACCAGCTCCTGTTCTTGCTGACCAGGTATGTTCGGGAAATACATTAGCTGTTCAGCAGAGCCGGTGGTGTAGTACTTTGCGACCGGTAGCAAGCCATATTATTGGTAATAATAACCGGATTAGTTTGATTGGCATACCCTCTGAGCATGCAACAAAAGGCGCTCGAGGTGCTGGTATTATTGCCGCTGAAGTTTCAGGTCATAACAACAGGATTACACTTAAAAATGCAGGTGACCTCTATGATACACCTGTTGCTGATCAAGTCAGTGGCAGCAATAATCTATTTTATCAACAAAATGTAAATGCCAGCATTAATGCAGATAGCCATTTTTCAAGCAATGAAAAAATGGTTGCGAATCATTTTACAGGCAAAGATAACTCAATCAAACAACACAGAGTTAATGTTGCATTTGCTGTGCCTGATCTTGCTGAAGTACAAAATATAACAAGCAGTACAGGTGAAAAACCACATGTAGTTGCTTCTGAGACTACAATACGGCTATCACCTGCAACAGAAACACACCACAGTAATTTTTCTGCTTCTTCAACGTCATCAGATCGTATATCAGGTTCTGTTACTTTACTTTCAGGTAAACTTGAACAGAAGGCAGGCTATTCAGTTAACCGCTGTCCGGTAGCAGCGTGGGATCTTCCAGGTGTGACATTAGATGATGAATTAAGAAGTCTGTGTAGTGCAAATAAAATAGATACAAGGACCCGGCGTGACTGGAATGAAGCGCATACTAAAAGCTGTAAAGGTAAAGTGAAGGGCCATAAGTGTGTTTGTCATTTACCCAATGAGAAGTTACATGGCGTTGTTGCAAGAGATCAAAACAGTGAAGTATTCCTGGTTTCCCGACAAACTTATCCTGTCGATGCTACTGCAAATGAAAAAGGATTGGTTCGGCTTACCAGGCTGTCTTCTGAAGATAAACCTTTCACAGTATTAGAGCCAAGTAATGAAACGCTGGTAGCAGAACTTCCGGTAAGTCAGCTTGTAAGCAATCAGCATTTATTGGGTTTATATCCTGGTGCAGGGAAAGGAAAAAGTATACAGTTATTTTCAGCAGCTTTGTCGGATTCATCTACAACCTACCATGTAAAGACTTTCCCTGTTACAGGAGATCCATTGTCAATGACAGAAGATAATGTTGTGATAAATAATCCACAGAATAAAACGATTGATTTGTATCAATTGAATATAGCAAAAAATGAAACTGGAATTACAGAAGATTCTCTTGGTGATACGCCCTATAAAAGTATTGAGCTTTCTGAACCTGAAAATACGGCAAATATTTTTGCTGCTACAGTTAAAAATGATTTGCTGTATGTAGCAGTAACCAACAGTACTAACGCGGAACAAGTTGATATAATGCGTTATAATATGGTCTCAGAACAATGGGATCCTGACTGGCAGCAATCTGAGACGATAAATACAAAGATGGATTATAAACTGCATATTAATGATCAAAACCATGCCCGGTTTTTGCATCGTGGAGAAATAATTAGAGATAGAAGGGGTTCTTCAGGATCAATTCCTGATGGAGCAGATTGCTTTTCATTTGACATAAACCCAGAAGATAATGGTAATAATGATACAACAGTCATTGTAGTTACATCTTCGGTAGGAGGTTGTGTACTTTTGGGGACATGTATCACAGGAGCAGCCGTTGTTAAATGTTGCAAAAAGAAAAAGAAAAAACGTTATAATATACTCGTTTAATTTGAAAATGCTGGATTTACTACATTATAAGTCATTGTTATTAAAAGGTTATGCAAAAACAAAATCCAGTGTTTTGAAGTTGAATGGGTATAACTGAAATGATGAAATTGAACCTGTCGTCAGTGATAGCAAGACGAATTTTACGAAAAATGTACGAACAACTTAAGTAGCTGAACTGTGATATAAAGCAGTTGGAAAAAGAAATGGCTGAGCTGTGTAGCTCTTATGAGTCTTGGCATGCAATAGTTCGGAATTCATCATAGCGCAATGACTATTGAAATAAGCCATTACTTAAGACGCCGAATATATGCTGTCTCTTAGTCACATTTTTTAAGCTCTGATTTTTATTCTGGCAGGTTGCCTGCTACTGAATATACCAGTCTTTTTGGCATAAACCCGTGGGCTGAGCCTGTCGAAGCCCAGAGGTCAAAAGCAGCCGGGCTTCGACAGGCT
>JAPORK010000082.1:0-368 GCA_026710285.1 Endozoicomonadaceae bacterium
CAACTGATTCATCTTGTATTTTCCATGTTACAGACTATTTATCATGAAGTCAAACTAACGTTTTTTTCCTGATTTAAAATCTATTTTTTTATTTCAGATGCATTCAAACAGCAACCTTTGAAGAGCCTGATATCCCCGGTGAAGGAAAGAAGGTGCATTTACGTGGCTATGGCTGTATCAATATAAATTAGTTTTTTCTAACTAAAAATGCTTGACAGTATAATCTATACCAGGTGACAATAGCTGAAAGTGTCTTCCATTGAGTTAAAGCAGATGAAGTGACTACAGTTTTTCCCGGTACGTCAGCCGAATCGGTGGATATTTGTGCTTTCAACAGGTCTTCATTTCTTTTATGAATAATTTGCAAC
>JAPORK010000082.1:378-2421 GCA_026710285.1 Endozoicomonadaceae bacterium
CCCACCTGTAAATAATTTAATTTCTTCATTTAGGTTAGCAACCAGTTGCATATGCAGCCCTTTTGGTTGATCCGGGAAGGGTAAATTATCTGTGAGTTCAGCAATCAACTGCCCGAAATATGAGTGTACACTGGCAGAATCAGAGAACACTTCAAGATGTTTTCCACTGGATTTGTTGACCCTCAATGTTTCTCCTTTTTGACATTGAGTGATGATTTGTGGCGGTAATTGGTGGGATGCTACACCTCTTTTCATAAAAACAAAATTACTTGTGGCATTAATCTGGTGAACTGTAACGTCAAATTGTTTTGATAAACGTTGCTGCAATTTTTTCGATTTTTCACATAAGCGGCAATGATGATAATCTTTACAGGAAAGCTCTTTTGGACGTTTTCCTACCCATTGCAATACTTTATGTATACTTCGTTGACCAACACCATAAAGGAGTTTCTGGCACCTAAATATATTGAATTCTTAGGCAAAGAAATTCAAACAGCTTATCTGGAATCTTATTCCGAATATGGTCAGAATATATTTGATCGCTATATTGTCTATGCTGATTTCTGGATTCAAGACCAGGAATTCCGTGATCCTGACACCGGTCACATTTTAAATCGTGCCGCATTAAACAGTGAGCTGGAAAAAATTGAAAAACCTGCCGGCATCGCTAACCCCAAAGACTTTCGTAATGAAGTCGTCAACTTTGTTCTTCGTGCAAAAGCGGGTAACAATGGCAAAAATCCCAAATGGTCCGGTTATGAGAAAATCCGTACCATCATAGAGAAGAAGATGTTTTCAAATACAGAAGATCTATTGCCTGTCATTTCGTTTAACGCAAAAGGTAGCCATAACGATCAGCGTAAGCATACAGAGTTTGTAACGCGCATGACTAAATATGGTTATACAGAAAAACAGGTTCAGCTACTGTGTGAATGGTACATAAGGGTACGGAAATCACAATAAAGACTAAAACCCGGATGGTCATAAATCATCCGGATTAAAAATGACAGGTTGAATTCAGGTCTGTTTATTCTGCCGATTGAATAGACTGAGGCATCTTTAAAAGCGCTATAAATGAGCTGACAATGCCAGTGTAACCGATCATAAAACACAAAACCCTGATGAAAATATCACAACGAATATGCTGACACATCCATTGCTTTTCTATGTATGGAACGATGACTCGGATAGCACAACAAGCCGGAGATACACTGATGACAAACCAGAGTATTATCATTGACCGAAGATTAAATGGCAAAGGAAAAAGCACTGTCAACAGAGAAAGGTTTATGCGGCGTTATCGTCAGCATATTCAACATGCCGTCAACCATGCCGCTAACCGGCGCTCTATTACCGATACTGTCAGCGGTGAAAGTATCACCATCTCAAATAAAAAATTATCTGAACCTTTTTTTCATCACAGCACAGAAGGGACTATACAGCAGATCCTGGCAGGAAATAAACAATTTATTACCGGAGATAAAATTCGTCGCCCTCCACAGCAAAACCAGCAAAGTGGACCCGGTCAGAAAAGCAGTGACAGCACCCAAACTGCTGCCGATGATTTTATATTTCATATTAACAGGGAAGAATTTTTAAATTATCTGTTTGAAGATCTGGCGCTCCCCAATATGTTACGTAAAACATTAAACGATAGTCAGGAGTTTATCACCCGCCGAGCCGGTTATACCCGCAACGGTACGCCTGAACGATTACATGTTTTACGCTCTGTGTATAACGCTCATGCACGTCGTATTGCCTTATTTGGTAAGGAACGGCGTGAAATAAAAATGCTGCAGCAACAGCTTGAACAAACAGAAACGAATCATGATCATACCGGTCACGCAGAGGAAGAAGAGATTAAGGAACGCATCAACACTTTAAAGAAAAAAATAAGCCATCTGCCATTTATTGATAATTTTGATTTAAAATATACAACGCTAACAAAAACACCGGTTCCTGCCAACAAAGCAGTAATGTTCTGTCTTATGGATGTATCGGGCTCAATGACACGTGATATAAAAGATATGGCAAAGCGATTTT
>JAPORK010000082.1:2431-7121 GCA_026710285.1 Endozoicomonadaceae bacterium
CGCTCTGTTTGTCGCTCATCTACCATCGGTCGCAAAAAAACGATGGATCGGTCAAATCCATCTTTATCCGTCATCATGCAGAAGCCCGGGAATGCAATGAGGAAGATTTTTTTTATTGTAGAGAAACCGGAGGCACTGTGGTTTCCTCAGCACTAAACCTAACCGATGAGATTATAAAAAAGCGTTTCGATAGTAATCACTGGAATATTTACATAGCACAAGCCTCTGATGGAGATAACTGGGAAGCAGATTCACCTCGCTGTCAGAAAATTATTACCAAAAACTTACTGCCATGTATCCGCTACTTTGCTTATGTAGAAATTACTGAACGACAACATCAAAATTTATGGCGTGCATACCAGACCTTGCAAAAGCAATCGCCTGAATATTTTTCAACCGCGCATATACGTCATTTTAATGATATTTATCCGGTATTTCGCCAACTATTTGAAAAACGGGAGCAGGTACAATCATGATCAGTTCTGCTGACACAGAAAAATCTGCACAATCTTCGACAAACAACAAACAATATATTTCTAAAAATTCTGAATGGACCTTTGATCTCATTGAAAAGTACAACAAAGAGATTGCCCAACTTGCTGATGGCTTTCAGTTAGATACTTATCCCAATCAAATTGAAGTCATAAGTTCAGAACAGATGCTTGATGCCTATGCCTCTGTAGGTATGCCACTGATGTATAATCACTGGTCATTTGGCAAACAGTTTGTAGCACATCAGACCCGTTATGAAGAGGGCAGCATGGGACTTGCTTATGAAATCGTGATCAATTCTAATCCCTGCATTGCTTATTTAATGGAAGAGAACAGCATGATCATGCAAGCAATGGTTATTGCACAGGCGAGCTATGGACACAACTCTTTTTTCAAAGGTAACTATCTGTTTAAAGCCTGGACAAATGCTGACGCCATTGTCGATTACTTACTCTTTGCTAAACATTATATAACCCGCTGTGAAGAAAAGTATGGCATTGATGCAGTTGAAGAAGTGTTAGATGCATGTCATGCTTTACAGAATCATGGTGTCAACAGATACCATCGTCCGATCCCGCTTTCTGCCGAGCAGGAACGACAAAAAGGTAAAGAAAGAGAGCGTTATATTCAACAATCTTTAAATGAAATATGGAATACCATCCCTAAACAAAACAACCCTTCACTTGAAAAAGAGCACCGGTTCCCGGAAGAACCTGAGGAAAACATCCTCTATTTTCTGGAAAAAAATGCACCTTTTTTGCAAGAATGGCAACGGGAATTAATTCGTATCACCCGAAAAATCAGCCAGTATTTTTACCCTCAAAAACAGACCAAAGTAATGAATGAGGGATGGGCAACATTCTGGCATTATACGCTAATCCATGAATTGTACAAAAAAGGTAAGGTGAATGACAGTTTCATCATGGAGTTTCTGCACACACATACTAATGTGATTACCCAGCCAGATTATGATCATCCCGGATACAGCGGTATTAATCCTTATGCACTTGGATTTAATATCTTTAAAGACATAAAACGTATTTGTGAAACACCGACAGATGAAGACAAACAGTGGTTTCCTGATATTGCGGGAAGTAACTGGCTAAAGACGCTTGATTACGCGATGCGTAATTTTAAAGATGAAAGCTTTATTCAACAATTTTTATCGCCAAAGGTCATACGTGATATGCATTTATTTATGCTTGAAGACAATAAAAACAAACCCTATATGGAAGTTAAAGCTATTCATAACGAAGCAGGTTATCGTAAAGTACGCAATATCCTTGCAGCACAACACAACCTTGGAAATATTGAACCTAACATTCAGGTTTATTCGGTAGATCTGCGCAATGACCGTTCAATGACACTACGTCATTATATGCATAGCGGACGTAAACTGGAGTCTGAAAGTACAAAAAATACATTACAATATATCAGTAAATTATGGGGGTTTGATGTAATACTCGAATCAGTAGATGCAAATGACCAACAGGCAGCACGTTATAAAACATCTGCTTCCAGTACTGTATCAGCAAGGTAGTGAGCCTGATCAGCAAGCAAGGTAGTGAGCCTGATATTTTTTAATAACTGACCTGTCTCTGTTAATTTTGAAGAGAAAACACCATGCCTTTAGTTCTTTATAGTAGCTGAGTTGAAAAATAGTGTATACTCTCATTTTCATTCACTGAAATTTTTTACCTTTAGTTAAACAATGAGGTGAGAGTTTTATACCTAAAAAAAAGTGAAAAACCTGCTAAAAATAGCAACAATTAACCTTAAAAAAAATAACAGATGTCTTTTATAGTATGGGTTACCAGTCAGTTTTTTAGTCTGAAATTTTGGCATTAAGGTACCCTGCCAAATCATAAATTAATGCATTTTTTACAACCTAAATTTTTATTCCATGCCCTGTAAAAAGATGAATTATTAGAAAAGTATTGACACTGACAAATTAAAATATAAATATTGAAGATATGCTAAAAAAATATTATGATCTTTAAAAAAAATTACTATATTAAATAAATCTAAAGTGTATAAATTATATTTAAGACTATAGCATCTGACAAAATGAATAGCATCTGTGATAAAGAATCACAATGAAAATAAAGCAATTATTTTAAAAACCTGAGATTAAAATAAAAGTTTAAAAAAATTCGAAGAATTAAATAACAGGAGCTTAATATGTCTACACCTACACGCAATCCATTAGATGAACCATCGAACTCCTTTGTGCCCTACCAGGAAGGACAAGATGAAGATTATATGAATACGACTCAACTCAATCATTTTTCCAACATTCTTAATAAATGGAAAATGCAGCTCATGCGAGAGGTTGACAGGACAGTGAGTCATATGCAGGATGAAGTTGCTAACTTCCCTGATCCTGCTGATCGTGCCAGCCAAGAAGAAGAATTTAGTCTGGAATTACGCGCTCGTGACCGTGAACGCAAACTGATCAAAAAAATAGAGAAAACGCTTGCCCGTATCGAGGATGGTAATTATGGTTTTTGTGATATTTGCGGCATAGAAATAGGTATCCGCAGGCTTGAAGCCAGACCTACTGCAACATTATGCATTGATTGTAAAACGATTAACGAAATAAAAGAGAAACAGATGGGAACCCATTAATATCATTTCTGCCTAAACAATGTTTCATCGCTCTTTGAACAATGAGCTGAATATTTCACAGGAACGTGGACGAAATAGTTTAGATAATTTTTATATCAGCTAAGGTCTTGTACTGTGATTAAACCCGCCCGGTATTTCATCTGCGTAAAAATTTATTTTTGATAGCGTCAACACTACATGCCTGACGGCTGAGTCTGTCAAAGCCCGAGAGTAACATCTGACCGGGCTTTGATTCTGCTCAGTATTCAATCAGTAGTACTGAAGTTATTCGCAGACTGATATCATCTGAATCTGCCTTTACCAGTTTGTCCATTTTCTCGATTAACATTAGTTTTTAGCGAAAGGTTTATGTATGAAAAACAACGAAGGACGAGGTTTTACAGCGCGCCTGAAAAAGCATGCTCCGGTAATGCGGTACTCAGATGCTATCCGGGAAATTCAACAGTAGCTGAAACGATGAGTTCTGTGTTTGTATGATCGCTAAAATAGTATTGCTCATTTGTGCTCCAGCCCAGTTTTCCTGCAATTAATTTATTAGTACAATTAAAACAACCACTGTCAGACCAAAGACAATCTCTTACCCCTCCAACAATTTTAGCTTCTATAGAAGAGCCTGATGATTCTTCAATAAGCATGAGATCAAATTATTTTTTTATGCTATCCTCAGCGATTGATTGCGTCCAGAAGTAAGTCAGGATGACAGCCTTTTCTTTTCTGTTGCACAATATTAAAGCTGTACAGTCAAAAAGGTCTTTTGTTGATATAAACTTTGGAGCAGCGTCGTACCCTAAGTTAATGAGCACACATTGACAACACCCTGCTATAATAATACGTTCTGTGGATGCTAACAGATTTTGATTTGTTATCGATATTGCTTTTACATGAGGGTCAATAAAAAATAAACCAATTTTGCACGTAAAAAAATATAAACTTCACACTATAATGATTAGTCTTTGGCTTATACGAAAAGTTCATCCTGCTGCTAACACTTGAGCAAGAACATCCCACAAGACACTCAAAGAACAATTGCTTTTTAACACGCTGCATAAATGTTAAATTGACAAATATCTTTGTTAAGATATATTTTTATGCACACAATGTGGCAGATTCCTAAACAGAACCGGACACCATTTACTTATCAGAGTATAGGAAAAGCGGTAATATATTGTGTTTTTTAACACAACTGAAAAGTCCCCGGAAAAGAATTTTTTTTATCTGAATGATAAGCCTGTATCAGAGATATACAGTTTTTTTATAAACTGTATATCTCTGGATTTTCAGAACTGCTTATGTAGTCTTTAACGCTTATCTGCATTAAAGAAAAATTTATTCAGCCTGTCATTAAATAAGGACTACACTTTAGTGTGAAATCTGCATACTGATAATTATGTATAATGGCTTTATAAAAGAAAGCACAAAAAACAAAGCAGACTGGAACGGTATGATAATCAAGTAAACTTCAGTAGAGACACAAGTAATTTGAACAGGCAAAAGTAAAAATTTATGGGTATTTGTAAGCAGTTTAACCCCGGTGACACAATTGCATCTTAGAACCATTCAAAGCATTGTT
>JAPORK010000436.1 GCA_026710285.1 Endozoicomonadaceae bacterium
AATGACGCAGCTTTTCAGCGTTATCTATTTGTTAAAAAAGGACTTTTATTAAAGAAAAAACTCCGAACTGTTTTTTTAAAAGGTTTTTGGTTGTTACGCAATATTATCCGGAACATTATTATTGTCCTCACATATTATTATCTGCAAGTGCATGATCATAAAAGAATTCTTGAAAGTATAAAAACCTAATTTTCAACACTTTTTGGTGATATTTTCTTAAAAACGGAGCAGATGTAATGAATCCTTTAGATACTAAAATTTTATCGACAGATGTTACTTCCAAAATGTCAAACATTAGCTCTGAAACAAATAGAGTTAATGAGCTTGTAAAAAAAGTAACGGATGCTTTTGCAGAAAAAAGTTTGTTTAATGAAATTGATAACGTAATTACTCAGCTTAAAGAGACAAAGGGTAAATCAGATAGTTTAAAAGTAGGCAATAGCAGTTATCAAATGCTGTTGACGACAGAGACTCAAACTATTTCTATAATACCCCCTGAAGAAAATATGAGTCCTGATGATACCACCAAATACTTAGCAGACATAATTGAAGTACTGGAAAATTATAAAAAAGAACAACAAGATAAAAGTAGTGATGTGCTTGAAGCAAAATATAAAAATGCATTGAGTGAATTATTTACAGAAAAAGATATTACAACCGAATCGCAACAAGAACAACTCAGAGAGAAAATTGAAGAACAAACAACTATTATTATTGAGTTTGGCATAATAAATAGTAAAAAATGTATTAAAAATGTGACCGGTCAATATCAAGATACAGAAAACAACTTATTTAAGTATACAAGCAAATATAACAAAGAAGAATTGGCTTATATTGAGAAAAACAAAAAAAATAATCTAGATGTCAACTATGTAGGCTTCAGACCACAAACAGATGATAATAATCTAAATGTCAACTATGTAGGCTTCAGACCACAAACAGATGATAATGAATCAAAAATAGAAGATATGAATAATACTCTCCAAAAAATCCTGGATGAAACCAGAGAGGTACAGAAGTTAGTCAACCAGCAAAACATAAATAAAGACAAGCAACTTCTTGCTAATCAATCCCTTCATAAAATTACAACACAAGTGAATGCACAAAAGGATCAACTGTCGGCATTACCCACGAAGGACAGCTCGGAACAATTAACCGATGCCGTAAAGAACATGATAGACGAGATAGATACCTTAAACCAAGCGTGGTTACAGGAATTGCAGTATATTGAAAAAATTTGCGCAGATGGAGTAGTCTCTGGTGCCAAAAAATAAACTGCGGACTGTAAATGATCTTGTCTGGCAGGGACATGAGAAAGTCACAGCTGCACGGGAGTCAGGCAACCAGAAAGATATAGATGAAGCCATACAATTTCTTACTGATAAATCCCTTGACAACGCTATAGCACAAATGAATGCAAAAAAAGATCAACTGTCGGCATTAATGGAGGACAGTTCGGAACAATTAGTCGATGCCGTAAAGAACATGATGGACGAGATAGATGCCTCACACCAAATGTGGTTACAGGAATTGAAAGAGCTCACGCAAATTCAGAGTGATTTGATCAATACTCTCCTATAGTAGACAATCCTGAGATTATAGATCTTGTCCAACAGGGAGTGGAGAACGTCAGAGCTGCACGGGAGTCAGGCAACCAGCAAGACATAGATAAAGCCATGCAATTTCTTACTAATTAATGTTAAACCCTACGTTTACCACCTGTTTCATGAATAAACCCCCTGATAAGGTGAACCGGGTATTTCTATGATAGTTAATTTATCTCTCCGGCTGTGGGTTATTATATACCTTAACCCGGGGATGGCGGGTTTCAGAGTACCGTCACATAACATAATGAGCTACTCTGAACTGAGTTTGGATAAAGGATTGATGTATAAAAAACAGCTTCTTATAAAAGGCATTTAACCGGAGAGATACGAAAGAAAAACAGATAACTGCCTTATTAATTATGTTTTATTTAAGGCAGTTACACAGCAGTAATTACAGGATCTGAGGAAAAATAGTATAACAATTGTTACACAGAGTTATTTCTGGATTCAGACTCTGTATCTGTTTTATCTGTTTTATCTGTTTTATCTGTTTTATCTGTTTTATCTGTTTTATCTGTTTTATCTGTTTTATCTGTTTTATCTGTTTTATCTGATAAAGTATCATTTTTTTTATCGGCAGCATTATTATCAGACCAGCCTTCAGGTGGTTTAGGTTTTTTACCTTGCATAATATCTGCAATCTGCTCTGAACCAATTGTCTCGTACTCCATCAGCGCATCTTTCATAATCTCCAGTATGTGGCGATTTTCATCAAGTGTTTTGCAGGCCGCCTCATAGCAGTCGTCAGCAATTGCTTTTACCTCTTCATCAATGAGTCTTGCAGTATGAGAGCTAACATAATTGTGATGCCCCATTCCTTGTGTTTTTCCTAAAAACACTTCACCCTCTTCTTCTCCGTATAATAACGGACCCATTTTGTCTGACAGTCCCCATTTTGTTACCATATTACGGACCATTTGAGTGGCTTGCTGAATATCATTTTGAGCACCTGTTGAGACGCCATCTTTTCCATAAAGCATCTCTTCTGCGATACGCCCTCCATACATAGATGTTATGCGACTCAGAAGATATCGCCTGCTGTAGCTTACTTTATCTTCTTCAGGTAAGAACATGGTGACGCCCAATGCTCTGCCCCGTGGGATAATCGTTACCTTATAAACAGGATCATGTTCCGGCATTTTCAGACCAATAATGGCATGACCGGCTTCATGATAAGCGGTCATTTCTTTATCACGTTCACTCATTGCCATCGATTTACGCTCAGACCCCATCATGATTTTATCTTTTGCCAGCTCAAATTCATGCATACTCACTTTCTGTTTATTTAATCTTGCTGTAAATAGTGTGGCTTCATTAACCAAATTGGCAAGATCAGCACCAGAAAACCCTGGCGTACCACGAGCAATGAGTAAAGGTTTGACATCATCATTTAAAGGTACTTTGCGCATGTGTACTTTCAGAATATGTTCACGTCCGCGAATATCGGGCAGAGGAACAACTACCTGACGATCAAAGCGACCCGGACGTAACAGAGCAGGATCGAGCACATCAGGACGGTTTGTTGCTGCTATAACAATAACACCGTCATTTTCTTCAAAGCCATCCATTTCTACCAATAACTGATTTAATGTCTGTTCTCGCTCATCGTGCCCGCCACCCAGTCCGGCACCACGATGACGACCTACTGCATCAATTTCATCAATAAAGATAATACAGGGTGATTGCTTTTTAGCCTGCTCAAACATATCCCGCACCCGGGATGCACCTACCCCTACAAACATTTCAACAAAATCTGAGCCGGAAATCGTAAAAAACGGAACTTTAGCTTCACCGGCAATTGCTTTTGCCAGCAAGGTTTTACCTGTTCCCGGAGATCCAACCATTACCACGCCGCGGGGAGTACGTCCTCCGAGAGCCAGAAATTTGTTGGGACCTCGCAAGAAGTCAACCAGTTCCTGCACATCTTCTTTAGCCTCTTCAACGCCTGCCACATCAGCAAAGGTTGTTTTGATCTGATCTTCGGATAAAAGGCGTGCTTTACTCTTTCCAAAGCTCATTGGACCACCTTTACCTCCGGCACCGCCCCCTTGCATTTGACGCATAAAAAACATCAATACCGCAATAATAATTAAGATGGGGAAGCTGGCTACCAGTAACTGGCTCCATATGCTCTGCTTTTCTATTGGTTTTGCCATGACTTTTACATTGTTTTTTAGTAATTCCTGCATTAATTGCAGATCAGGAACCGCAGGAGGCAGATTAACACTAAAACGCTCATTGTTTAGTGTATTCCCGGTTATATTGTATCCATCAATGGTGACATTACTAATTTGATGTGCTTCAAGCTTACTTATAAAGTCAGAATAATTAATTTTATAAGTAGCAGGTTGCATATTTTCAAAATTTTTAAAAACAACCAGTAATACCAATGCAATAATGATCCACAAGACCAAATTTTTAGCAATATCGTTCAAAAGCTTAACCTCACTGAGCGTATTAACAAGCAGAAATTATCATAATCGTTTTCACAGAAAGATCAGATAAAATTTTATAATCAATATTTTACTACAGAACAACATCTGAGAACAGTATGATAATCATCAATATTTTACGCTATTTTTAATTTCATAAATTATTCTACAAGCGCTGGATAAGATTACTTAACCAGTTATTAGCCTGTTGATACGTGCAATTACCAACCAATTTGTTTGGTCCTGTATTTACAGTGATCACCATATTTACTGTTGCACACTTTCATTACCACTGCGTAATACTAAATAATTAGTCAGAATATTCATTTTAAAGAGTATGTACATAATTTAATATTTTCCCTGATTTTAACTGTTATAATCTCTTCCTAAAAGATAAACTTCACACGAACGCGACCGGGATGCTTCAGGCTTTCGTGTTACTACTTTTTTAAATGCTGATCTCATCTTCTTAAGATAACCATCAAATCCTTCACCCTGGAAGACTTTTACTAAAAAATTTCCTCCGGGTTTAAGAATATTACAGGATAAGTCCAGCGCAAGTTCTGCCAGATAAATACTGCCAGCCTGATCAGATGACCTTATACCACTTATATTGGGGGCCATATCAGAAGTTACAAGGTCTGCAGAAGAATTTTTTAACAGTTGTAAGATTTTTTCGAATATTGTATTTTCGGTAAAATCCCCCTGCACAAAGGTGACACCTTTTATTGGATCTACCGGTAAAATATCAGATGCGATCAATCGACCTGAAGGACCTGTTTTTTCTGCAATAACCTGACTCCACCCCCCGGGAGCAGCACCTAAATCAACCACCTGCATGCCTGGTTTTAAGAGTTTATCCCTTTTGTCAATTTCCAATAATTTAAAGCTGGCGCGGGAACGATAACCTGCATGCTGTGCCTGCTGCACATAGTGATCGTTAAAATGCTCTTGCAACCAACGCTGACTACTCTTTGATCTGGCCATATCACAACTTTAATATTAACTCTAAAACTTTATTTACTTTATTAAAAAATGAACTCATTGATATTAAATTAAAATACATATTTACACAATAGCATTGTGCTAACTCAGTATATTCTTTTGTAATAATTGCATAAACCCAGAGCATTAAAAATCTATCCGTTTAAAATGATGTCAGGGCTGATTTTAATGTATACAGGAGCAAACCTGATTGTTACTACTGCATCAATTAATTTAATAATTATTAACCCTGGTTACCCGTCTCTTTTTTCAGGTATATTTATTTTTTTTATACACTCTGGACACTTCAGCATGCTCTTATTTACTTTATAAAGCGTATTGTGCTGTTCTTTTAAATTATTATATAACTTATTGTTTTAAATGAATTTTATTTTTTTAAGATGAAGATACACTGTAATTAGTTACACAGCAATTCCTCTAAAATTTTTTCATAGATGCTCGTTAGTATCTCAAGATCTTCAACAGGAGTACACTCATCAACCTGATGGATTGTTTTATTACACAAACCAACTTCTACCACATCTGTTCCCATTGTGGCAATGAAGCGACCATCAGAAGTACCTCCGCAGGTATTAAACTGCGGTGTTTTTCCGGTAGCTGCACAGATGGCGTTATATACACCTGATTTTAATGTACCATCTTTAGTCAAAAAAGGTAAACCACCCAGTGTCCATTTAATGTCATAGTCTGTCTTGTGTTCTTTTAATAATGTTTCAACCCGCTGTTGCAGTTGCTCAGCGGTTACTTCCGTTGAATAGCGAAAATTAAACTGAATTTCCAGTTTTCCGGGAATAACATTAGACACTATTTCACCACTGTTAATACCAACAATCTGAAAACTGGTTTTAGGGAAATCCTCATTGCCATGATCCCATTGCTCATTTAGCAGTTTTTTCAGTACAATTATTGCCTTATGAATAGGATTATCAGCCATATCCGGATAAGCAACATGCCCCTGAATGCCATATATAGTCAGAAAACCTGTTAACGAACCTCTGCGTCCATTGCGGACAACATCACCTGGTGTATTGTTGCTGGAAGGCTCGCCTACAACACACCATTTTGGTATTTCATTGCGCAATTTAAGTACTTCAACTACTTTTTTAGTGCCATCAATGCTTGGACCCTCTTCATCACTGGTAAGCAAAAAGGCGACAGAACCCGCATGATCCGGATGACGATTAACAAAATTTCGCACAGCAGTGATCATAGCAGCCAGACCACCTTTCATATCAGCTACGCCTCTTCCGTATAAAACGCCGTCTTTTATTGTTGGAACAAAAGGAGGAGAACTCCACTCTGAAACCGCTCCTGGCGGCACTACATCTGTATGCCCTGCCATTACCAAAAGTGGTGATTTTGTTCCCCGCCGCAACCATAGATTATCAACATTTCCAAAGCGCATAAATTCAGGTTTAAAACCTGATGAAGCCAGATAATTGGCAATGAATGGTTGACAGCCACTATCTTCAGGTGTTACAGATTCTCTGCTGACCAGTTCACAGGTTAATGCTAAAACTGAAAGTTGCCCGTTTGATGTACTCATATTGCTCCGGTCCGCTAAAAAATTATTTAATCTATATTTGTTTTGTATTTATATTCACATAAATCTTCAATGATACATGCATTACATTCTGGTTTGCGAGCTTTACAGGTATAGCGTCCATGTAAAATCAACCAATGATGCGCACCCTGTAAAAATGCTTCAGGGACATGCTTTATTAAGTTGTTTTCAACTTCAGTTACATTTTTTCCTGGTGCAATTCCGGTACGATTTGCTACACGGAAAATATGTGTATCCACTGCTATGACCGGTTGCCCGAATGCTGTATTGAGCATGACATTGGCCGTTTTTCTGCCGACGCCGGGTAAAGCCTCAAGTGCTTTTCGTGAAGAAGGGACTTCACTGTTATGTAACTCAACAAGCATCTCACATGTTTTTATAATGTTTGTAGCTTTACTGTTATAAAGACCAATAGTCTTGATGCATCCTTTTAACTTGTCAATGCA
>JAPORK010000178.1 GCA_026710285.1 Endozoicomonadaceae bacterium
CAGTTTTTACATAAGCACTGAGAATACCAGTACGTGGATCAACCGTGGTTCCCCAAGCTTTTTTAAAATTAAATGCATTTGACCATGGTGCCTGTTCATCTGCACCTGTAGTATTTATTAGTCGTTTTTTTTCTGTACCTTCTACAGATTTATTATAATCTTCATTTGTTGTTTTATTATGAGTAACCTCCAAATGATAAAAATGGTCAACATCTTTGTTAGTCAGACTGATCTTTTGTCTGTAAAACACTGCACCAGATAAATTCTCGATAAAAAATAATAGCGCATAAATTACTGTCGAAAAAAAATACAAATACTTATTTTCATATTGAATTAACATTTCTATGCCGTTTAATACATAAGGTAAATATTGGTAACTTTTAGATAATCATCACTGTTTTGTTGACTTTGATTTCTCATAAATCATTACTACTGAAGGATTATAAAAAAATAAAATCCTGCACCCTGAAGGTGAAAAGATAAAAAAGATAAAGATGAAGAGAAGATAATTCTTTATTGTGAAAACGAGTTTTATTACCTTCCAAATAAAAGAATTATTGTCAGAGGCTGCGCATAATTTTTTGCAGTTTACATGGCGTTAACATGATAAACAGTGACACTATTTTTTGTTTTCGAGAGCCGATATTGGTGCTAAGCAACAAGGAAAACCAGAAAATAACGGTTTTTCAACATTCGCAACCGATAAAAAAACGATGAACAGACGCTTTGAAAAGATAAACTTTCTCATGCTTTACACGCATGATTATAACAAACCAGCAGGAATACAAAAATATTTTGTTTACTCTTTATTACTCCACGGCTAAATACAGTAATATTACTTTTTATCAATCAACGGCTGTGATCTCTTTTAATAAGGGAGCGCTGGACTTTTGCTCCCCCCGGTGGCTGTATGATACAGCCACCACACAGTAGCTACCTGTAAAAATTAACAATCCGGTAATGAAGCCATGCAAGTGCGTAACAAAAAACATCTGTACCGGAATACCTAATGCATTTTACTATCAGGCATGTATCTGTTCATATCTGGCTTTCAGAGCCTGATACAGATCATCTTTAAAATTGTCTGCTTTGGAATTCAGCGTATCCATTAATTCTGTAAGGTGCTCATTGTCTTCTCTGTTCTGCCATGTTTTTTTATACGTTCCTTCTTTATAACCATGATCCTGACGAAAAAAGTTCAGCACATTTTTACCGATATAACCACAGTATAATTCATCAAAACTCATGTCTGCAGCCACCATAATGTTGATAAAACCGGCAAGATCAAACTTTCGGCTTGTTAATGTTGAACCTGCAAATGCTTCTGTGCATTTCAGCAGATCTTCAGAAGATTTCATTGTATTAAGTGTCTTTTCCAGGGTCGCACTGATGGTAGCGGCAGAAATGTTCTGTTCGAGCAGCATACTCAAACCAAAGTGCCAGATATCTATAATTTCAAGTTTGACCTGCGCCATATTCGGTGTCTGTTTTTTCCACCATTTCCAACCGTAATGGTCCACTAGCTCAGCAGATTCAACCCAGATAGCACGATACCATTCAAAATGTTGCTCAAACCATTGCGGATGAACTTTAACATTCATTTCATGCTGAAGACCCAGCATTGTTTCTATTTGCGTTTGCATTGATAATTTCCTGCTTTATATGTACACGGTAAAAATCATTATTGTACACCAGGAACCAGTTCCTCAGCTATTTTGCCATCGTAATTTTTTGCTGTAGTGGGTTTTTACAACATTCATCATGCTATATTAGGCGTTGCTTATGATAAATAGCGTAAGTATTTTTTTGATTACAAAAAATCAGCTAAGTTATCATATAGGGTTGGCTATTCGACAATTTTTAATGCATAATGCACAGACTAATTTTTTTTAAGTAAAACCAGCGGCATTCATGTCCTAAATTATATGAGCAAATTTATTCCCACAGAATTTATTGACGATCTCCTGACCAGAATAAATATAGTGGATGTTATCAAAGAGGAGATATCACTAAAAAAAACCGGTAGAAACTATACTGCCTGCTGCCCTTTTCATCAGGAAAAAACACCTTCTTTTACTGTCTCTCCAGAAAAACAGTTTTATTACTGTTTTGGATGTGGGGCAGCAGGCAATGTCATTGGTTTTATCGCTCAGTATCATCAGCTTAGCTTTCCGGACACCATAAAGAAACTGGCAGATAAATTAAATTTAACTGTGCCTGATTCGCAGTCAGAGGAGCAACGAGCCAGGCAAAAAAAACTAAAGCCTCTATACGATTTACTACAGACAGCCAGTACTTTTTATCAACAACAGTTAATGCAGAGTGAGCAGTCAAATATTGTCAGAGATTATCTTGTCAAACGTGGTCTGACTGAGAGTACCATAAAAACATTTTCTCTGGGTTTTGCACCGCCTGGCTGGACTAATTTGCTGGATCATGCAAAAAAATTTTCCTGGAAGGAGGTACAGCTTCAAGAAAGCGGACTTGTGTTGCAACACGAAAGACGTAAAACCTTCTATGATCGTTTCCGGCAACGTATTATTTTTCCGATTAAAGATTTAAAAGGTCATGTGGTCGGTTTTGGTGGTCGTACGCTCAGTGATGAAAAACCCAAGTACCTCAACTCTCCTGAAACACCTGTGTTTCATAAAGGACACATACTTTATGGGTTATATGAAGCGAAAAAAAGCAAACAAACCTCACGGCAACTCATTGTTGTTGAAGGCTATATGGATGTTATTGCACTGGCTCAACACGGTTTTAATAATGTTGTTGCTACACTTGGTACAGCGACAACCTCTCCACACATTAGCCGGTTATTTTACCACACAGAAGAAATTATATTTTGTTTTGATGGCGATACAGCAGGTCGTAATGCTGCCCGAAAAGCATTAGAAGTGACATTACCTTTACTAAAAAATGATCGTAAGGCAAAATTTCTTTTTTTGCCGGCAGGAGAAGATCCGGATTCTGTTGTTGCTGGTAAAGGTACAAAAGCATTTCGAGAGTTATTGCAACAGGCAATCACCTTTGATGAGTATCTGTTTAATATACTTGAGTCTTCACATGACACACGAACCCTTGATGGTAAAGCGGCTTTTGCAAGACAGGCCAAATATTATGCAGAACAGGTTCCTGATCCTCTGCTCCGCGAACTACTCATTGCAGGCATTACCAGGCGGACAGAACTGAGTAACGATATTATCCGTGATCTAATAACTCCCACACCTGCAAAGGAAAACAGCAGCACAGAACAACCTGCTTCTGTGCGTTCTGATGCACAGACAACAGACAACCATCCCGATTTTCCTCCTTATTTAAAAACGAAGATACCAGGTCATCTTAGAGTTAGAGTAAATGCTGCAAAGCTTGCAATGAGAATTTTATTAAAGTATCCTGCTCTGGCAATGGAAGTTTCATCTGATGAACTCAGCAAAGATAATAGCTATGATACACAAATGTTACTTTCGTTAATTAAATTTTTACAAAAAACACCGGTAAAAAGTTTAAGTGCAATAAGGGGTAGCTGGCATAATACGGTACTGGGGGAAAAAATGACTGAAATTATGTTACTGGATTTACCAGAATGTAATCCTGAAAAAACATTTATGCATGCAATTAACAAAATTTTGATCAACATTCAGGAACAAAAGCGTACATCTTTAAAAGGAAGATCACGTTTAGAGGCAGCTACAAAAGCAAAAATTGCTTTAAAGCAGAACTTTAAAGCAGAAAAAGACGCATTGTAATTAAAATAAATTATATAGAATTGTTTTTTTTATTGCATAAACAAGGCATAATATATAAGAGTTTCATACAATGAATGTAATTTATTAAGGTATAAATAGATACAATGGTTTTGATCCATTATTAAAAGAAAGAAATAGCATTCCATGGATATCTGGAAAAACAAAAACTATATTCTACTTATTCCATAAAAAATATCAAAAACACCATTCCGTGTTGAAATATTTTGTGTAGTCAAAGCAGCCAATAAAAAGGTACAATAAATTCTTTTTATCTGGTTTATTTTAAATACTGATTTTGGTTTTAAAGGATTAATGATGTCTGACAATGAAAATTATGAGCAACAATCTCGCTTAAAATCACTACTTGATCTGGGGCGCGAGCAAGGTTATCTAACTCATGCAGAGATAAGTGATTACCTCCCTGAGGGTATATTTGAATCGGATCACATCGATGATATTATCCAAACAATTGGTGATATGGGAATCAAGGTCTTTGAAACAGCACCTTCGGAAGATATGTTACTGTTTAGTGGTTCATCTGATTCTGATGATTTACTTTCTGAAGAAGCAGCAGCCTCTTTAATATCTGAGCAAGATACTAACAGAACAACAGATCCGGTACGTCTGTATATGCGTGAAATGGGGACGGTTGAACTACTTACTAGAGAAGGAGAAATTCAACTTGCCAAGCGTATAGAAGAAGGGAGCAAGCAAATAATGTATGCAATAGCTGCCTTCCCAAGAGTTGTTGAAACGGTATTGGACCGGTTTGATAAAATCATGTCAACAGACCAGCGTATTGAAACTGCATTTGTTGGTTTTATTGATGATAAACCAATAGAAATAAAAAAACATCACGCTAATAAGTCTGAATCTGATGAGACAACAGCTCATGGGCAGTTTGCAAATGGTGCTGCTATTAATGATGGATTTAACGAAAATGTAAACCTTGAAGAAATTAAGATTCGTTTTGAAAAACTACGTAAACTCTACAATGAACATCAAAATACACTTAATACAAAAGAGAAAAAACCTGCGTTAGCAGAACAGGCATTAAAAAATTTACAAGCAGCGTTTTCCATGCTCAAACTAACATCCTGTTTTTTTGACTCTTTAATTTTTACAGTTCGTGATGTACAAAATCAACTGCGTACTCATGAATCACAAATTTTAAATTTTTGTGTTAAAAAATCAAAAATGCCGCGTAAGTTTATTATAATCCGGTTTGAAAATAATGAAAATAACCTCAACTGGGTTGATTCCATTGTTAATGAAAAGCACAGTTTTTCAGAACAGCTATCACATTACAAGCATAATATTATCAGAATACAAAAAAAATTAATGGAAATAATAGATACGTATCATATATCAAGAGATGAAATCAAACAAATTAATCGTAACTTAGCCAAAGGTGATACCAAAGCAAGAGCTGCTAAAAAAGAGATGGTTGAAGCCAATCTCCGACTGGTTATTTCTATTGCTAAAAAATATACTACGCGTGGCTTACAGTTTTTAGATCTTATTCAGGAAGGCAATATTGGATTAATGAAAGCAGTCGATAAATTTGAACATCGACGCGGTTATAAATTTTCAACCTACGCAACATGGTGGATAAGACAAGCCATTACCCGCTCAATTGCTGATCAGGCGCGCACCATTCGTGTTCCTGTCCATATGGTAGAAACCATTAATAAGCTAAACCGTATTTCCCGGCAGATACATCAGGAAACAGGAAAAGAAGCTGCGCCAGAAGAGTTGGCAAAACGCATGGACATGCCGGAAGATAAAGTTCGTAAAGTAATGAAAATTGCTCGTGAACCCATCTCTATGGAAACACCTGTCGGTGATGACGATGATTCACATCTTGGTGATTTTATTGAAGATGTAATGCTTGAACAGCCTATTCAGTCGGCCACAAAATCAAGCCTGAAAGATGCAACTCAACAAGCACTTTTCGGTTTAACTGCCAGAGAATCAACGGTATTACGGATGCGCTTCGGTATTGATATGAATACTGACCATACACTTGAAGAAGTGGGTAAACAGTTTGATGTTACACGCGAGCGTATTCGGCAAATTGAAGCTAAGGCATTACGTAAATTACGCCATCCAAGTCGTTGCGAGAATTTACGCAGTTTTATTGACGAGCATTTATAAGGTGCTGTCAGTTTAACCAACTCGAAAAAAACAGTGGTAACCAATTGCTGCAAATGCCTTGTAAATCCTCTCCGGTGACACGATGAGATTCGTGTACCGGAGACTGAAAAAACCATCTCTGCATTTGATGCCTGAAAAATGATTCCTCAAGACAGACCAAAAACGAATACTTTGTCTCTGCTTTTAGAGCCGTTCATCCCTCCCCAACCAATCCCTGCTTGTTAGTCACGCTTTTCAGACTCTGACTTTTACCCTGGACGGTTAGTCCCTTACTGAACATATCACCCAATTGCTGACCGATCTTTTAATATCATCTTTATTTTGGTAGTATCCATTTTATTGGGTCAGCCGGGTACCGGAAATCTTATCAGAGGTAAAAGATTCACTGAGACGATCATAGTACCTTTGAAAGGACTACTCTCGATACCAGGTACAAATCGAGTAATCAGAAGATAATTGAACAAGACTTACATCGTAGCATAAGAGCCTGAAACCTTTTACATTACAACATCAAGTTTCAGACTTTTTCACTCTGGTTTATTAGCTGTTTAGGTGGGATGAACCATCCATCCCATTGGTTAGTCATGTCTCATCGGTCCGATAATGACATCATACTTTTTAGTCGAACCAATCCTTACAACACTTTTGATTGAGGTAAAGTAACCATATAAGCCCCCCAATTCGTAATATAGTTAAAATTCTTATGAAACTCTTCTTTATAAACCCCGCAATAGGCATACGAATCATCATCTATAAAAAAGTAAAAACCTTCAACATCTCCTAGATATAATATTCGATAAATTTTTTGCGATGATGAAGTTATCTCGTCTATTTTAGTCCATACTTGGTTGACAGACTTCGGATAACCAGTATCCATAGAATGAGGAGCCGATTGTTCCAAATCATAGCTTGCTACTCTTTTTCCACCCTCAGTAAAAAGGTTGACCACATCATCTTTTGTCCGAACTAACCGAACCGCCAGTAGTTTTCTTGGGAGAAAGGGTTGCACTAAAAACGGATTTTGCAGAATCACCCAAACTCTCCCAGTCACTTGCTGTCGGTTTGGGTGAACTGGTGGTTTCCCCTTGGGTATCATAACTAATATAATTACCATCATTCAGGAAAAAATAAAG
>JAPORK010000576.1 GCA_026710285.1 Endozoicomonadaceae bacterium
ATTTTTTTAAAAGAAAAATATTATTCTCCTGTTTACTTTTTATACTGATACTTTTATAAAAAATGAATTTCTATTTTTTTGCTAAAACTTTCATTGCATGCTATGCATACTAAAGCTGTTTAAATATAAATATAAAAAGTCAATTAACTTCTATTTGCTCTTAACACTTCAATAGTAACAACTTCAAAAAAAATTAATTTAACACTTTTATATAAAACACTTTCGTATAATCAATACAGTAAAGCCCATCAGTAAATTCATGTAAATCAGTAAAAATTACTATTAAATAACACATCATACAAGAGAGATATACTAATGAATAAAATAATTTTATCTACCCTTTGTATTATATGTTTTTTTATCAGCAAAGAGGCTTATTCTATTTCTAAAAAAAAATGAAAATGAAGTTTATTTTACTGCAGATACCAAGTGGCAGGGAACTATTAATTCGATAAGTTTTCAAATGACCAATGAGTTCATTACAAAGGGACAACCTTTTGATAGCATAGGTCTGGTTCATAAACATGGAAAACATGGACTAAACATAAAAGCAGGAAGAAAAGGAAGCAGTGATGTCGTCAGTAAAGTTAAAAAAGCAAATGGCGACTACGCTATTTTTGAAGGTGGTTCAACTTTTGGTAAAAATCCTGATAAGTTAAATTTTGCCATTCAAGGCACTCTAATCATAAATGGTAAACAGTTTAACAACATTGTATTAGCACAAGGAAATACTGGCTTCTCAAACAACTGGTAGTTTGCAGAACAACATTGTCAGAACTATGGTGGTACTAAAGGAAATTCTGCAGATGCTGCAGACTGTGCTGCTACTAATGGAGCTCATTAGTGCTTTACGCGTGGGAGTACCCGGGGCGGTATTAGCAGATAAAAAGTTAATGATATTAAAATCGCAATGTGTACATGTGACACCCGATACGACAGCATAATATGAAGTTTAATACGATCACAGACAAAAAATTATCATTGCCCTTTACCCGAAGTATTAAGAAGTTACAGTAGAACTTTAAAGTAAACAATATTTTTTATTTTTCTTTTTTATAAGGGTACTTTTTTGAAAAGATTCTGATTAAAAAATTATTTTGGTAAATTTCTGTGATATTTTTTGTAGGATTTTTTATTATATACTACAATAACAATTAATTAAAGCTTCAAGCATTAATTAATTTTCGATACTCATCAACATTTTAAAATTAACAACTTCAAAGAAAATCAATTTAACCCTTTCATATAACATATGATGAGCACAGTGAAAAACCAGCAATAAATTCACATAAATCAATAAAAATCACCACCAAATAACATGCAATAATACAAGAGATATACAATAATGAATAAAATAATTTTATACGCCTTATGTCTTATATATTTTTTTATCAGCAAAGACGTTTACTCTACTTCTATTAAAATTCCTGAGAATAAAGTTTATTTTATCGGAGATACTCATTCAGTAAGACTGAAAATGACTGCTAAGTACATTACAAAGGGACAACTTTTTGACAGCATAGGTCCAGTTCTAAAACATGGAATAAAAATAAAAGCAGAAAGAAAAAAAAGCAGTGATGTTGTCAGTCAAGTTAAAAAAGCAAATGGCAACTCTATATTTAAAGATAATTCCACTTTTGGTAAAAACCCTGGTAAGTTAAACTTTGCTGTTCAGGGAACTTTAATCATAAATGGTAAACAGTTTAATGATATTATATTAGCACAAGGACATACTGGTTTATCAAATAACTGGTGGTTTGCAGGACTGCATTGCACCCGCTATATCTATACACGTGCTGAGATAAATGCTATAGACTGTATCGCTACTGATGGAACTGATTGGTGCTTTACGCGTGGATACGAATACACTGCAGATTTGTATAGCAAAACAAAACCTAATCATATTAAACTCTCAAAAAAGAAATGTTCTGACCAATATGAAAATTAATGCAGATAAAGCATTATCCTCATTCGGTATTTTTTTCTCCACGACTGATAACCCGACAAACTGCCTGACACAGCGTGTCCAGCTGATCATTATCGATAACGTAAGGCGGCATAAGGTAGACTAGCTTTCCGAATGGTCGAACCCACACCCCATGTTCCACAAACAGAGGCTGTATAATCCGCATATCAACGGGCGTTGTAAGCTCAACAACACCAATGGCACCTAGCACCCTGACGTCATTTACATGAGAAAATGCTTTACAGGGATGCAAGCCCTGCTTTAAACGCTTTTCAATTCGTTGTACTTGTTCTTTCCAGTTGTTTTGCTGTAATAAATCCAGGCTGGCATTGGCTACACTGCATGCCAGAGGATTACCCATAAAAGTCGGACCATGCATAAATGCACCTTTTGCTGAAATGGTCTGATCAACTTCTTTGGTGCAAAGTGTGGCAGCCAGGGTCATATATCCGCCTGTTAATGCTTTGCCCAGACACATAATATCAGGACAAATATCGGCATGCTCACAGGCAAACAATTTTCCTGAACGTCCAAAACCGGTTGCGATTTCATCAGCGATAAATAGGATATTAGCTTCTTTACACAGCTCCCATGCACGCCGCAAATAGTCAGCGGAATAAAATCGCATACCACCGGCTCCCTGAACCACAGGCTCCAAAATCATAGCGGCAATTTCGTGTTTATGCTGGCTGAGGATATTTTTCAACGCCTGAATATCCGACTCATGATGCTGTTCACCATAACGGCAGGCAGGCGCTGGCAAGAAAATCTGTTCTGCTATTACACCATTAAACAGCTGATGCATTCCGGTGACCGGATCACATACAGACATCGCCCCTGTGGTATCACCATGATATCCACTGCGTATAGTTATAAATTTTTTCCGCTGTTTATTTTCCTGCGCACGCCAGTATTGTACTGCCATTTTCATGGCAACCTCTACAGCAACAGAACCTGAATCAGCAAAAAACAGCGTTTGCAAACCCGGCGGTGTCATTGCAATAAGTTTTTGTGCCAGGGTGATAGCGGGTGCATGCGTTAGCCCTCCAAACATAACATGAGCCATTTTTTTGGTCTGAGAAATGATCGCCTGATTAAGTACCGGATGGTTATAACCGTGGATGACACACCACCATGAAGCCATACCATCAATCAACTTTCGACCATCTTTTAAATGCAAATGGACCCCTGAAGCCGATTCTATATAAAAGAGTGGCATATTAGCCATTGTTGAAGAGTAAGGATGCCAGATGTGTTGACGGTCAAATTGTAAATCCTCTGCAAGTGTATTCTCTGCTGTCTGTTCAATTTCCACTGCTTTTACCTTAATCTGATGAATAACAATGCTGATAACCAATATGTATGAAATAAAAGAAACGCTATTATTAAAAAGAACATTGCAGAAAAATGCAAAAAATAAGTTGATAATTTATTTGCAGGGAAAGCGCCATGGCAAAGAAAGCAACCTTTAGTGTATATCTGAATTCTGAACAGGTTTTAGGTTATTACCGGGGACAAAAACAGTCAATCAGAACACAGACCAGCGATGGTCAAAGTATCAGTATTCCTTTCAATGTCTTACTGGATTTTGTAACCCATGACGGCATTTCAGGCACCTTTGAAATTCATTTCAGGGAAGATGGTAAATTACAAAAGATAATGAAAATAAGCTAAACAACGGAGATTTTTATTAAAAATCACAGGTAATTGCAGATTGTCATTTTCAACTGGCTATCTGTGAAAAATTCACATAAGATAGAGCTGTTACGTTAACATAAAGGAAAATGACAATGCCTTCTTTTGATATTATTTCAGAGATTGATTCACATGAGCTGACCAATGCGGTTGATCAGGCCTGTAGAGAACTGGAAATTCGCTATGACTTTAAAGGAGTTAATGCAGGTTTTACATTAAACAACACAGAGATCACCCTGGAAGCTGAAGCAGACTTTCAATTACAGCAATTACTGGAAATTTTGCATATGAAGATGGTAAAACGCGGTATTGATATCAAATGCCTGGAAAAAAATGATCCAGTCGCTTCCGGAAAGCAGGTAAAACAAACTATAACCGTCCGGCAGGGCATTGATAAGGAACTGGCAAAAAAAATTGTAAAATGTGTTAAGGATGCCAAGCTAAAAGTGCAATCTGCCATTCAGGGTGAAAAAGTTCGGGTAACCGGAAAAAAACGTGATGACCTGCAAAGTACTATTGCGTTATTAAAAGATCAGGAATTTAATCTACCTTTACAGTTTGATAATTTCAGAGACTGACCATACTGCTTTGCTACTCCTGCATTGAACATCTGTATCCTTGCTAACTGCCTGTAACAGCCGTAAAGTCAAATTTAGTGCCGACTTTAGTTCATTAAAACAGCGCCGAAATTTAAACAATAAATACAATTTATTTCGGAATACCCACTATGCTCGGCAAACAAAAGATAACGCAGCTATATCAGGCAAGCTTTACCTACCGTTTATTAACTGCTTTTTTATTCATTGGATTATTACCGCTGATCACAGCAGGTGTGTTTGAGTACTTTGATGCAAAGCATACACTGGTACAGGAACGTCATAGACAACTTGCAACGATTAATCGCATGTTAAGCCAGGAAATTGCAATCTATTATAACGCTGTCTCCGATCACTTTACTGCACATGCAGATGACGTTAAAAAACTGCTTTTGTCACTACAAAAACAGCAACAGCGCTCCGATCAGTCTGTGACAAACCAACATCTGCCAGAGAAACTGCACAAATATTATCATCATAATCAATGGCTTATAACAGATAGCCAGGGAATTGTACTCTTTTCAACCAACTCATCTCACCTTACCGGTCAGCCATTACCTGTAAAAGACAGCGCAATGGAAACAGCACTAAATAATGCCTTTTCACAAAAAAAATGGCAATCCTTCATCACCACTTCTTCACTATTTCAGTACAGTACGCATAAAAGATATCATCATTTTTTTATACTACCGCTGCCGGACCAACAACAATCACCTGCAGGCGCACTCATTGCAGCAACAGAGATACCTTTTTTTAAGACCGACAGCGATCTGAACAAGCATATGATTTCTTACTTAATTGACCGACAGCGTAATATACGACTGATAATATCAGAGAATGCTGATACTACTACAAATAGTGTGAACACTTTTTCTGATAATCCTTTAGTCAGTGCCTGGCTTAACAATCAATCAGACTACTTTAATAACGAAACCATACAACAATACAACAATGGTCAGGCAATAACTTTAGGAATAGCACAACCCTTAGAAATTGCTGATACACCTTTACTACTGATAACGCAAATGCCTGAAGATAAAGCACTGGCTTCCGTAAAAAAACTTAAACATTATGTCTTTACACTGCTGCTGATTATGATATTTATTGCTATTGCTGCTTCTGTTCTGTTTGCATTTTATATCTCTGCTCCGCTTAAACAGCTGACCAGGAACATGCGGCAAATAATACAGGGTCATTATGTATATACTAAACCTTTACCTTATAAAAATGAGATAGGGGAGTTAAGTCGTACTTTTTCTGCAATGACATTACAGCTCAAAACTGCTCATGAAGAAAATAATTTACAGTTATGGCGACAACAAGGACTGATAGAACTTAATGATGTCTTGCGTAATGAAACTTCGTTGCAGGCACTGGCAGAAAAAACAGCTGACTGGATTTGTAATTATCTGGATATTACTGCTGTTGAAGTCTGGTTTTCTAAAACAACACTACCGTATGAACAAAAAACAACATTACTCGCCAGAGCCATTAAAAAAGAAGATAAACTTTCATGCTGCACAAACAATCTTTCACTATCACTTATTTTTCAGCAACAAGAGACTGGCAGACTCACTTTAAAAAATGACACACCCTTTACCTTAACGCAACAGACACTGGTAAAATTGATTCCTGATCCTCTGACGATTAGTCTATGTTCAGCATTTGTGCATCAGCAGTTACAACAAGCCAGTGCATATAAATCAGAATTTTTAGCAACCATGTCACATGAATTACGCTCTCCGTTACACAGTATCTTAATGTTATCTCAAGTGATGGAGGAAAACCGTTCAGGTAATCTTACTACGGAACAACAACAATCAGCAACAACCATCTATCGTGTTGGTAAACAAATGTTGTATATGGTTAATGATATTCTTGATCTTTCTAAGGTTGAAGCCGGTCAGCTTAAAATTATCAGAGAAACATTTTCTCTACAGGAAATGTTAAAAACGTTAGTCATTCAGTTTGATATTCAGGCAAAAGAAAAAAGCATCCGTTTTCTGGTGAATAATAATGCAGGTGATACTGTATTACATTCTGACAGTCATCGCCTGCTGCAAATTTTACAAAACCTGTTGAGCAATGCTATTAAGTTTACTGATAAAGGTAGTGTAACGCTGACCATTGATCAGCTATCACCTAATCAGTTCACTTTTAAAGTTACTGACACCGGTATAGGTATTCCTGAAGAGAAACAATACATTATTTTTCAACCATTTCATCAGGTGGATAGTTCAGACAGCCGTCGCTATGGTGGTACAGGTCTTGGTCTTACTATTAGCCAAAAGCTAACGACAATGCTTGGAGGAACCCTTCAGGTAAAAAGCAGGCAAAACGAAGGTACAACCTTTACACTGACGATTCCTCAACTGAAAAACATCCAGGAAGATACATCCCAACAGGCAAAGCAATTAAATACATTTACACTGTCTGATTATAATCACAATAAATTAATTACCGACACAAGCGTAAATACACAGTATAAAAATCTCTATAGCGGAGTCTCTGTTTTACTGATAATCAAAGATTTACCTCAGGCCTTTTATCTTTCATCACTACTGGAACCCCTCGATATACAAGTTAAACTAGCTAATAATGAAAAAGCTGTCAAAGAACAGCTAAGTATTAAGCCTGAGACAGATATTATCTGCCTGGAAGAAACAACAATCCATCTTATCGAAATACTTAATAATAAATCAGCCTCTGATAAAATACCGGTTATTTTACTCACAAACTCTGTACAGAAAAAAATAGTACCTTCCTCTATCTGCAAAAC
>JAPORK010000416.1 GCA_026710285.1 Endozoicomonadaceae bacterium
TCACTGAAAATATAACTTCCCTGTTACGGGATTCCGGCAATCCCTGCCGGAATGACACAATTTTTCAGGTTTATCTATTTGTTAGTTAAGGATTTTTGTTAAAAAAAATTCCGAACCGGTATTAAATCAAATGATTATTATATACCTGTTCAACCAAAAACCCAGTATTGGAGGTTTATAGACACATCTTGTTGTCAAAATCTAAATTGTTCATAAGATTTTGTTGTAAACCATTCCGCAAGATCTTTATATATTCTGGACGACAGGAATGTAATCATCAGCATATGCAAAGTAATTTAAATAGTTTTCGCAAAATTTATTCCGGAATTTTCGGTAACGGCTTATGCTTTGAAGCCATCAGTGTATAAATAACCGGTAACACAAAGAGCGTGAACAGTGTACCAATACTGAGGCCAGAAAGAATGATTAGTCCAATATCAAACCGGCTGACTGCTCCCGGACCTTTTGCAAACAGCAGAGGCAGCAAACCGGCAATCATAGAAATAGTGGTCATCAGAACAGGTCTTAACCGCAGGTTAGCTGCATAAATAACCGCTTCTGTCCTGCTTTTACCGTGAAGAATTTGCTCATTTTTTGCAACTTCACAAATAAGAATACCATGTCGGGTTATTAACCCTATCAGCGTAATTAACCCAACCTGTGTATAAATATTCATAGTGGTCAGCCCCCATGCCATAAATACTAAAGCTCCACTTATAGCCAAAGGTACACTAATCATAATCACCAGCGGATCTCTCATGCTTTCAAACTGGGCAGCCAGCACTAAAAAAATAATACAAAGCGCCAACAAAAAAGTAATAAACAGTGTATTACCTTCCTGCACATATTGTCTGGCTTCACCAAGGAAATCATACTGATAACCTTGTGGTAATAGCGGAGCTGCTTTCATTTTCAGAAAATCTACCGCCTGACCTATGGTTGTACCCGGCGCAGGTACAATACCAATATTGGCAGAATTCATCTGATTTAAATGGTTAAGCGTACGAGGTTGTCCGGAGATGGTCAGAGAGACAATACTTTTTAGTGGAATCATTTGTCCGCTGGCTGCACGGACATAATATTTTTCAATAGATTCCGGAGTAAATCTGAATTTTCTTTTTACCTGTGGAATCACTTCATAAGCCCTGCCACTAAGATTGATCTTATTGATATAGCCATTTCCCATCATGGTTGAGAGTGTTTCAGCAATTTGCTTCATGGTAATTCCATAAGCACCGGCTTTATTACGGTCAATATTGATATGAATGGTGGCAGAACCAAAGTTAAGATCC
The DNA here is from genome assembly GCA_026710285.1 of Endozoicomonadaceae bacterium. GTDB lineage: Bacteria > Pseudomonadota > Gammaproteobacteria > Pseudomonadales > Endozoicomonadaceae > JAPORK01. The sequence continues at coordinate 1,293 of JAPORK010000416.1, forward strand.
AGCTGACTAAATATAAAATCAGGGTTTTGTTTCACCATATCATTAATTTTTGTAGCAACAGCTAACAAATTTTCAAAAGATGCTGTGGTCGTGATGATAAACTGAACCGGAAACCCGCCGGAACCACCGGGTAGTGTCGGCATAGGAAAAGCAGACAGCGCTGTAACCGGGTCATCAGCAAATATTTTACTTACCGATGCAATAATTTCCTTCTGGCTTCTTTTTCTTTTCGATGAAGGCGTTAATATAGCACCGGCAAACCCTTGATTTGAATCGGGAAAACCGGCAAATGCCACACTGGTTTCTACTTCAGGTTCACGGTTTAATATCATAATTGCACTTTCAAGACCTGCCTGTACATAGTCAAGATTGGCATTTTCAGGCGCTTTAGCCATCAGCATAAAAAAATTATTATCTTCAACAGGTGCCAGCTCTGCTGGAATAAATTTTAACAGACAAGGCAACGCAATAAAGACCAACGCAGAAAAAACCACCAGCACCTGTTTATGCTTCATGACAGCATTAAGTGCCTTTTGATAAGCAACAGAGATAACATCTAAATACTTTATTACAGCACTTTCAAAGCGACCAGGGTGAGTATGTTGCCTCAGCAAAGCAGAGCACATGACCGGTGATAAAGTGAGCGCAATAATACCCGAGACAAATACAGCGCCAGCCAGCGTTAATGCAAACTCTTTAAAAAGAGAACCGGTAATTCCTGTGGTCAGGACAATGGGCGTGTATACCGCTATCAGTGTAATGGTCATTGAGATAACCGGCAGTGCAATCTCTCTTGCTCCTTTAATAGCAGCGATAAAAGGTGATTCTCCATTTTTAATGTGACGATCAGTATTTTCCACCACAACAATGGCATCATCCACAACCAGTCCAATAGCCAGAACCATAGCCAGTAAAGTTAACAGATTAAATGAAAGATCAAAAATATTCATCAAAATAGCGGCACCAAGGAGTGACAACGGTATGGTGACCACAGGGATCATTACCGACCGTAACGATCCCATAAATAGTGTAATCACTAAAATTACAATGATAATGGCTTCAACAATGGTCTTAATAACCTCATAAATAGATTCATTGATAGCCTCAGTGGAATCATATAAGATGCGCATTTTAATAGCAGAAGGCAGTGAGCGTTCAATATGTAAAAGTACATCTTTTACGGCAGCAACCACTTCCAGCGGGTTAGCCGATGGTGTGGGATCAATAGCCAGAATAACCGCATTTTTACCTTCTGCATAAGCCCGCGCTGTATCACGGTTTTTTGTTAGTTGTACGGTTGCAATATTACTTAAACGAATAACTGAACCATCAGCATTGGTTCTGATAATTAAATTTCTTAACTGCCAGACATCATTGACCTGCGTGTTAATGAGATTACTGTAGCGGATAAAATAGTTGTCTATACTACCAGGTGCTGCTTGGAAATTATTCTCTCTTAAAACATTTAAAATATCCGTTGCATTGAATCCATATACAGCCATCTTTGCTGGATTTAACCAAATGTGCATTGCAAATTCACTGCCTCCAAGCAAACTGGCACTGGCAACCCCCTGTGTTGTCATGACCTGCGGCTGCACGACTTTGGTTAAAAAATTGGTGATTTGACTTGAATCCATATCAGTACTGGTGAAAGAAGTATACAGCAATGACACCGTTGCACCGGTAGAAACCGTTAAAGAAGGATCCTGAATCTCAGTGGGTAATTTGGAACGAATACTGTTAACCTTAGACAAAATATCGGCTAATGCGCTGTCCGGATTGGTATTGAGTTTCATGTAAACATTGATACTGCTTATACCCATTTTGCTTTGAGATGTTACATAGTCAATGTTATCTGCCTGAGCAATCGCCTGTTCAAGCGGCTGGGTAATAAATCCCTGAATTAACTCTGCACTGGCACCATAATATTGCGTGGTCACAGTGACAACGGTATTGGTCATTTTAGGGTATTGCCGAAAATTCATGTTATAAAATGTATAAATACCAAGCAATACAATTAATAAATTAATAGACACAGCAAAAACAGGTCGGCGAATAAAAATATCAGTAAAACGCATCAGTTATCTACCTTTATTCTATAAGTAAGGAATTTTTTCCGGAGCAATCAACTTATTCTGTTGGGTAATTTTAACGTGACTTCCATTACTTAGTCTGACCTGACCTAATGTTACAATTTGATCACCGGCTTTTAATCCAGAAGAAACAAGCGCCAACCCTTCCCGGTATTCTTTGATATGAATCGAAATTTGCTTTGCTGTATAGTGTAATATTTTCTGCTTGTTATCAGTCACCGGTTTAACCACATAAACACTTTGTCCGTATAGCTGAAAATTAATTGCATGGAGAGGAATGACAATTTGATTCTTCATTTCAGGAATCAGTATTTTAACCTGAGCAAACATACCTGAACGCAATTGACCATTACTGTTGGGAATAGAGGCCTGAACATCAATCACACCACTGTCGCTGTTAACAACAGGTTCAAGTGCGTTTATTTCTCCGATAAAATTACGATTCGGATAAGCGTCTGCCATAATGTGAACAGGAAGACCCGGCGTTACTTTGGCTAAATCCTTTTGTGTGATAGTAAACTGGATGCGCATAATATCATTGTTTTCCAGACGCACAACGGGTGAACCTGGTTGCAGATACTGTCCCTCATAAATATTTCTGATACCCACGATTCCATCAAAAGGTGCAGTGATAAGTCTACGCTGTATAAGTGCTTTCAGGCTGTCAATTTGTCCGATCAGATTGTAATAACTGGCTTTGGCTGCATCGAGTGCCTGGCGAGAAACGTTATTACTTTTATAAAGCTGTAGCATTCTGTTCATTTTTGCTTTTATTGCCGGCAAATCAGCTTCAGAACTGATGAGATTGGCTTTCTCAACCTGGGTATCTAACTCAATCAGCAAATCACCTTTACTGACTTTTTGTCCGGAGGCAAAATTAATTTTGGCGATTTTCCCACCCTGTTCACTACTCAGATCAACACCTGCGTAAGGCTGAATAAAGCCAATGGCTTCAATAACAGGATGCCAGGTCTGTGGTTTAACTGTCATGGTTGTAACTGGATAAACCGGCTCAGGCATGCTGGACATAAATTTAGCGATCATATGAGCTTTAAAAATATTAAAACTGATAACACTGCCAAAAAGTGCTATCACAATAAATGCCATGATGGCATACCATTTCTTCATGCAACGAACCCTTTAGCAAAAGTATTAATATCTGATTTCCGGAACAATTTGGAAAACACCTTTCTCTGTCATTTCAGAATAGTCTGATTATTTTTTCCACCTGATTTAAAACAATTTTTAAGTGTAATTAAAATGTAAAGATTTTTATAAATCAATACATTTCCTGATTATTTTATTAACTATACAAAGATCATATGTATATTCTTGCCTGAACTGCCTGATAACAGAAACAAAATATATTGTTAGGAATACTGTTTTGTATTGTTAGCTCTTTATATATTACTTAGGTATAAACCAGTATTTATACAAGCAAAATCGTATAAAATGAATTCGGAAAACCGATATCTGATTTATTATTCAAGTTTTGTTTTATATGACGGAATTTAAAAGAAAACAATCAGGATACAAAATACAAAGGAATATGGCAGGTTAAATATGGAAAATTTGAGCAATCTAAGAAAAAGAAAATATTTCTCAGCAGCGACGATGACGCTTTACTCTATACGTTACCAAAATATCATCAGTTTTCCTGCCACCGTAGCTGAAGCTGACGTGGTACCCTGAAATCTCGGCTAATAAAAAAAATAGTTGCCAATCATCAAAAGCTGATGCAAAATATATTTATGGATAACAGCTAAACTAAAGAAAAAGAGAAAACTTCTGAAACACCAAAAACCTTAAAAATCCAGTTAAAATAACTTCCTGGAAAAGCTAAAATCGCAATATAAAAATATATCAAGCGTGTTGATATGCAAAAAATTTCATTTTTCAAACCATAAAAATAAATCATTCTTTCTGACAAATAGGTTATTAAAAACTATTTGATGTATTGCTTGTAGCAACCTCAAAAAAAATTATTAACATCAATACACAATAAAAAAAATTTTTATATGAAAGGAGATCTGTTATGGATTCAAAAAAAGTAGAAAGTTCCAGTTCAGTACAATCAAATAAACGTAACCAAGAAAAAAGTCAGCCACTTACTCAGATGAATGAGATTGCTTCAAAACAAAAGGAAGATCTGGCAAAAGCACTTAAAAGTTTAGAACATGTAAAAAACTTTCCTAAAATAAAACTTACTAAAGACCAGAAAACAGAACTCAGAAAAAATTTTGAACTAGTGATAAAATCGGCAAATCAGATTACAGATTTTCAGAAGCAGGATCAGATAATTGAAAATTTGAAAAAAAATTTCGGTATAAGAAAAAACAAAATGAATAAATTATATGAAAAACAGTTGGAGTTGAAATTACCAGATATTCTGAAAAAAGCAGATGGTTTACCCGAAAGTGAAAAACTACTTGTCTATAATGAGATAGCAAACCTTATAAAAAAACATAAATCTATAATAAAAAAAACAATAAACATAGAAAAAAATTCCTCAAAATCAAAACTCGGAAAGTATCTAAAAAATGCAGCAATAAAAAGTTTCTGGATAAGTATAGGAGAACAAATCAAAGAAGTCTCAAATAAAAATCCTAGAGACCAGGAGTCCGCACTTCAAAAAATTAAGGATACATCTTTTACTTTAATCGATAAAGAGTTGCGTAATATACTCAATGTAGAAAATGAAGGAAAAGGAATATTCACGAAAATTAAAAGTAAAAATCAGATAGGAACTATAATACGTGAGCTTAAACAGGGAACGCTGGCTTTGACATTAGAAAAACATCTCCTTGAAAACAAAATTACGCCAATGTCTGAAAATATAAAGGCTATCGATCAGGATATTGAGAGTGTAGAGTTAAGTATAAATAAATTAAAACACCAGCGCACAATTTTAAAGAAGCTACCCAAGGGAAAAAATTTATTTACAAAGACGAAATTACCACAACTTGGATCAGCAGAGGGTAGTTCCCTACCTAATAAAAATCAACAAAAGGAAATAGAGCAGAGAATACAAAACTTTAAAGAAAGAATGTCGGTTTTAATTAAATCCCGTTTGCAAGCACAAAAAGAGTTACGACCCTTTACAAAAGAATTAGAGCATATCAATGAGCGTTGGGGTAATAAAATACAGATCCCTCTTCAGCAACAAAAAAATGATGAAATATCAGAACCATTTGTAAACACTGAAGCCAATCAATCAACTGGAGCTTTTCCAAATACTGAAAAGCAATTATCTCCTCAACCAAAAGAGACACCAAGTGCAGATGTTACCAGTGATTCAACCAGAATTAAGCCCCCCCCTCTACCTTATGTTCCAACTGTAACCCGACAAGTTTTAGATTCTAAATCAAAGGCTGCTGAAACCAATGATTCAACAGCGAGGAGCGAGAGTAGCAAAGAGCGTTTCACAGATGAAATAGTAGCAGAAGTAAAAAATATGGAAAAAGAAAGAGCAGAGGGAAATTCTTTTTCCTCATTTGGGAAATCAAGTGCTGATAATGTTCAATCCAAATTATCTCGTCGCCGGGTTCCGGCTCGACCTGTACCTCCACCGCCATCTGAAGCTTCACCTGAAGAAGAAGACTAAAAGTTGAATTCCTC
>JAPORK010000454.1 GCA_026710285.1 Endozoicomonadaceae bacterium
GGAGCAAAGTACGAGCCTTTACTGAACGCACCGTGGGCTAAGCTTGTCGAAGCCTGGCTGCTTTTGACTTCTGAACTTCGACAAGCTCAGCCCACAGTATTATGCCAAAAAGGCTGGATATTCAGTAGCAGGCAACCTGCCAGGATAAAAGTCAGCATCTAAAAAATGTGACTAAGAGACAGCCTTCAGGGAGGGGAGGAAGTCAAGTTAATTTAGCTGTAAGTTTGAAATGCCTGTTACTGAAGTATAAAATGGAAAAACCGGACTATATAACATATAATGTCGTTTTATTTATACGACTGGGTTAAAAATCCAGAGAAAAGTATAAATATTTTATAAATAAGAGGCTTATATGTTTTCCATAACCCGATTAATCATACTGGTTATTGCTATGATATCATCGATTAATGCTTTTTCTGTAAAGATTTATGGACACAGAGGTGCTCGTGGTCTTGCCGCCGAACATACCATGTATGGCTATGACAAAGCAGTGTCTGCCGGTGTGGATGTTGTGGATATGGATATTGAAATGACCAGCGATGGCGTACTGGTCGTTACACATGATTTTACCCTCAATCCAGATCTTACCTGCGATAAAAATGGACAATGGATTACAAATAAAATACCTGTTCGTAATCTTACTCTGAAGCAGTTAAAAGAGTTTAATGTAGGGCAGATAAAATCAGGTACTCTTTATTCCAGCATTTTTCCTGAACAAAAACCTGTACCACCGGGTGAAGATGCCACCATTCCGACGCTAGAACAGGTTATTCAGCATGTAAAAAAAATTTCAAAGGGTAAAGTAGGTTTTCAGATTGAAATTAAAACAGACCCAGCAGATGAAAAAATTTCAGCAACACCAAAAGAATTTGCTGTAGCACTTGAAAAAATATTAACCGCAGAAAATATTGTTGATATTACTGAAGTACAGGCATTTGACTGGCGTTGCCTTTTAGAGCTAAAAAACATAAACCCAAAAATTAAAACAGCCTGGCTTACTGAACAGGATTATGAAGCGTCTATGTTAGCAGATGATGTTCAGGTAGCTGGTTTATGGTCAGCCGGTCATTTACTTAAAAACTACAACAACTCTATTCCCGGAATGATTCATGAATTAGGTGGTATCGGCTCTATATGGGGACCGGAAGACTGTCAGTTAACTCAGGCATTAGTGGAAGAAGCGCACAAGCAAGGTCTGAAAGTTGTTCCTTGGAGTTATCCTGAAAAAACACATAAACAATTTGATGAGACTATGATGGAAAATCTTATTAAATGGGGGGTAGATGGTATTATCACTGACCGTCCTGATTTATTAATAGAAGTGATGAAGCGTCACAACCTGCCACTGTCCACAGTTTATAATTCATCCTGACTAAATACGCATTTTGGTTTTTTTCCAGAAGCCCATAAATACTTCAGGTTGAAAAAGCCTGAACCACTCCGGCTGAGGAAAAAATCTGAGCAGACAGGCTGCTTGATATAACAGAGCATCTTCGGTTTATATCCTTCCATGGCTAAAAGATTGTCTCTTAGTGTCTGTTTATTTCCTCTGGCTTCAACAAGCCCGACCAATAGACACGGTAGTATTGAAGTTATCTGAAAGGTGATATCTGAGTCTGCCTGCAATTGTTTTCTAACTATCTGCATGAGGTGTTGAAATATCAAACAACACAAACATGGTTGTTGTCTGTTTGTAACAAATACATTTTGTCTGCGCACTTATTTTCTGATTTTAACTCTATAAACGTAATCTGAAATATAAAAAGATATACTGATTAAAGGAATTGCAAGGATATGAATACAAAAATTGAGCAGGGAATACAATACGGAGCACAATCGCAACCAGTCCATTCAGAGAGATTAGTTGCTAACGGGAAAGAAAATACTATGTCAGGCGCTAAACGCAAAAGAGTGCATTCGGCAGATACTACTGCACATTTTGAGTATAAGAAAACCAAATATGCTGATTCAAATAATGATAACGTAACATGTATATCTCAGAGAAATATTTCACCAGCAGATACAGGTGGTGCAGCTTCTGTCAATGCCTGTATTAATATGCAGATATCATCTTCCGTTCAGCAACTGATAGCATTGAAAGAAAACCCAGTAAATACAGAATATCCTCACCGTATAGATGATAATCTCTGTCTTAGACCAGTGAAGTTAGTTTTTAGTAGCGATACTGAGTCAGCAGCATCTGAAAAAACTGCTCAAAAGTTACCGGCAGCTATGAAAAGCACTACAGCTGATTCGCCTCAGCTGACAGAACTGGGCTGGCTGGATGAAATAGCAGAAGAACAAAAAAAACAAGATAAGCAGGAAGCTCCACTGTTTGTCTTAGGTGTTGATTATATTAAAAGCACAATGATAACAGATGAAGAATATACAGCTGCTTTAGAGAAGATCCACTCATGTCCGGAGCTTTTACTCTCTAAAAAGGAACACGGATGGGTCAGGACCTGCAATAAAACCAGGATTGGAGAAGGCGTTTATAGCGAAGTCTACGATATAGATATACCACCTACTACTCGATATCCTGATCTGTATAAATTCCGGCAGAAAGTTTCCAAAGAGTGTGACATGAATGATAAAAACCCGTTACAATTAAAAAAGCATCTCGTTAATGAGGCTGGTTATCTTTGCAGGCTCAATCACCCAAACGTTATCAAACTAACCGGTTTTTGTACAACATCTCAGTATACTTATCTGATTTTGGAAAAAAAACAAGATTCAATACACGGATATCTTTCTCAGCCTGCCGTACCATTTACTGTCTGTAAAAAAATGCTCTGTGATATGGTAAGGGGTATGAATTATTTACACTCAAACCATATTATGCACTGTGATGCACATGCCGGTAACTTTTTAATTGATAACAACGGTACGGTATTAATTGCAGATTTGGGGGCAGCTGCTGATTTATCAGCAACTAAGCGTTTCAGAGAAAGTCCGCCGGTTTTTTGGGCTGCACCTGAATTAACCTATAAGGAATACGCTGTACACAATATAGCAACAGATGTCTTTGCTCTGGGTTTTTCTATGCAATCAGTATTGGCATGGAAGAGCCGGTATATAGCATGGTTTAATCCTGCTCTGAAAGAACACCCAATGCTGCAACATAAGAAAAAAGAAATAGAGACTTTTTGTAATCATATAGATATCTGGAAAGAAAATAATCACAATGTAAACAAAATAAAATGGTTAATACATGAAGTCATACCCGATGAGATGCTTTTACATAAGGATTATTGTGGTGATCAACAGGAGGTATCCAACACATTACGCTGCATCAAAATTGCTATGGCTTATAAGCAAGAGGCAAGACCTGATACGACAGCTATGCTGGAACTGCTTTCACAGTAACAGTATAAAGAGCAGTCTATAGCTTCGGTTTATATTCTTTCATCGCTAAAAGATTTTCTCTTAGCCATATTTTTCAAACTCCGATTTTTACCCCGACTGGTTTATCTCTTCTCTTACTGAACATACCAGCCTTTGCCGGGCGCACACTATAAACTGATCTTGTCGAAGATATACCAAGCTGAACGGAATCAAAGCCTACCGCCTGACCTTAGCAAGTGCAGCCAACGGACATGGTAATGTTAAAGTTATCCGAAAATGTCTGTCACAAAGAATTACTTTACTATCAGATACAGATTATGCAGTAACTTCTGTCCATGCCCGCATAAACATACATTCGCAGACTTCTACTGAACGGCAGCACAAATGGTATTGAAAGAAAGTTCAGCAAATACAAAACAACCTTGCCGGACAGATAATAATCTTTGCTTTAAACCAGCAAAGCCAGAAGGCTTTGGCAGTTGAGTTTTCATATTTTTAAAATTCTTCTATAACCTTGCACCTGAATATAACAGCATAATATATTCCGATGATGATAATACCTCAGGTGGTATTACGTGATAATCGGCAGGAATTGTCTATCTATGTTACACATTGCAGTTTCTATAAAAAAACCAGCTTAATTACAATATGCTCGAATAATGTCTTGTTTTTTTTATTTGATGCGGTACAATCCTGATTTTATGTTCATCAAATTTCTAAATCGAGATTGAGGGTTTTAATTTTATCTGAAAATAAACTGTTGTTAAATTAAAGTGCCATGAGCAATATTGTGATACGGCAACATAATAAACTAAGAAGTTAATATGCCAGCAAAAAAAGCTTTTAATATTTTTTAGTAAATTATGGCTTATTGAAGTTATTGTCCATGCAGACAGGGTTAAGCATAACCCAAAAAGATTTTATGCATCTGGTACCTGTTTTAAAGCTATTAATTTTAAAAAATTTATTTTCATATACATAAATTAGAAATTCTTATGAGGCAATTTGTCGGATTTTTATAGTGGATGAACAATTAAAAAATTTTTATACTTTGGATGTTTTGAACTTACTAAGTTCAAAATATAAAATTATGACGCAATAACAGGAATTAGAAATGTCATTAAAATCGTTTAAAAACTGCAATTTTTTTGCATATATTTCCATTATTTTGTGTGGATTCTTCCTCTCTTTTTCTACACAGACAATTGGAATAGCCCCAGAACTCGATTCAACTACAGTACAACGGCAAGATGATAGTGATCCGTCCTTAAGTTTATCAAACGATTACGACAGTTTCATTAATGAGTCCATAGGTGTAACACCTCAAGAACTTTATTATTTTTATCCAAGACAAAAAGCATTATGGCAACAATCAATATCACCAAATAAAGATAAAGCATTGGAGCTCCTAGCATACCTTGAGGAAAATGAAATCCTGCACAGCTATGATGATGCGGACCAGATATCAGTAGAAAAAATATTCCCGGATGCGTTTAAAATAGCAATTCACGCAATAATAAGAGGAAAGTCGATAGCATCAGAGATGTCCAAATGTGGAGAATTATTTATTTCCGAGACTGGTACTTCCTTACAAGCAGGTAATATGATTAAACTTGCCGCAGGTTATATGCAAATCAATCAACAGTATTTACCTTATACTGCACCTGTGCAAAATCTATTGCTAGCGTTATATTTACGTGAATTTTGCAATAACAACCCGAATATTCAAAAGAAAAACACTGTGTTTTTAGTTGCCAATGGCTTACTTCCAAATGTAGACCTACACGAAGATTTTACTGCAAATTCAGAAGAAAATCACTCCGAGCCTCAAGGCTATATACAAAAAATGAAAAATTTTCTATGGAAACATAAACTGGTAATAGGAGCAGCAGTAATGTTCACCTTCACTACTGGCGGTTTGATTTATAAATATTGCCGTGCTAATAAAGAGGATGGCAATAAGAAAGAGGATGGCAATAAGAAAGAGGATGGCAATAAGAAAGAGGATGGCAGTTCTACTCCTCCTCCTAATGCTCCTAGAGGCGGTCAAAATCCAAGCGAGACACTTACAACTTCATCTTCTGATCCTAAGCCTTCTAGCGGCGATGTTACTCCTGGGGCTAGCGGCGGTACTCTTATTACTCCTCCTGCTCCTAGCACTCCTAGTGCTCCTCCTAGCGGCGGTCCGACTGCAACTGAACAGCAGCCCAGTTAAGCGATATAATAACGCAGAGTCGGGTTATCATAAAGAGGCTAATCACATTAGCCTCACACTTCCCACAAAATGATCAAATAGACTTTACAACCATTCATCAACCTCAAAACATCACAATCTGTTTTTATTTACTCCTCAAATTGTAACAATTTCTGAAAAGTGAATCGGCTATTTTCTAGTTAATGGTATCTGCTTTTGTGCGTCTTTTATTAAGAACTCTGTTTAGGTGCAATTCATCTGTGCAGTAAAGATAAATAATGTCTTGCTTTTTTAACTTCATATGGTAAAATCCTGATTTTATGTATTCTGTCGTTAATTAAATATTAGTCTTAAAACTATTAATTTTAAAAAACTTCTTTTTGTATACATAAGCTAAAAATAGTTATAAGACAATTTTTTTGATTTTTATAGCAAGTCAACACTTGTTGAATATTTTGCACTTAACTGTGCTTAAAATATAAAATTCATGTAATCATAAGGAATAAACATGTTATTAAAATTATTTAAAAATACCAAATTTTTTGCATGCTTCTCCATTATTTTATGTGGACTCTGCCTCTCATTTTCTACACAATCAATTGGGGGATTAACAAAAAATAATACGACTGAACTACAACAGAAAAATAAGAACAGTCTCCTGCCAGGCTTACGGGAAAAGGAACAGAAATTTATTAGTGCGCACTAAGATGATGTAACACCTGAAGATCTTGATGATTTTTATTCAACACAATTAGAATACTGGGAATCAACTTCACAATCACAATTTAAAAACGAAGCATGTAAAATCCTTACAAAACTTAAGGAAGATGAAAAACTGTACGAGGCTCTGTACGAGGCTAATGAGGAAGACGCAATACTAACAAAAAGATTCTCTGATCTGTACAAAAGCATAATTATTATGATTACAAGAGGCAAACCGATAGCATCAATGGTAAAACTAGAAAGACTATTCCCTCTCCTTTAACAGTAAAGATTTTACTTATGCTTGCAACATATCCTATGCAAAGCGAGCAACATACCTTGCCTCAGAATACAGATCTGAAAAAGCTGTTGATAGAGTTATATTTAGTTGAATATCAAACTAAAAACGCTGCTATTCAACAAAAAAATATTGTATTCTTAGATGAAAACGAGTTACTTCCACATATATATCTGCCCGGGAATCCTTCTGCAAATTCAGCAAAAGATAACTCCAGCCTTCAAGACAATATGCAAAAAACGAGCAAATGGTGGCAGATATCGAGGTTTATACTGGTAGAGGGGGTAAGCATGGTGGCAGCAATAGGGATAGGAGTTATCATAAAGATGATAATTAAGAAATGTAGCCAAAACATTTGTTTAAACAGTTGAAAAAAAGTGAGAAGTCTGATTGATTTACTGTTAGAAAAAAATGTGAATCAATAGAGAATATCATCATGAATAAAAATAATATTATTGAGT
>JAPORK010000349.1 GCA_026710285.1 Endozoicomonadaceae bacterium
AACTGATACGAAAATAATTAAAACCAAACCGGAGGAATTAATGAAGCAATTTCAATATCATCCCCCTGCCAACATCTGTGTGGTGATGATTCTGAATATTTATTATCAGCATACAAAAAAACAATAATCAATTGATTTTTATTATCACCTGAAGTTATTGGATTTTGTGTTAACAATTATTGAAGATAGCCACAACTATAGTAGCAGACTGATTAAAGAAAACAATAAATAAAAATGTCAAAGTGGACAAAAAACTTACGTTCTTTTATTAATTTTTTCATCGAGAAAAGAAAAATCAGGACTCATGTGTGATTTGATCACCATAATTTGTCTGACTAAATGAGCTAATGATTTTGTACCCATTTTTTTCATTAAGTGTGAGCGGTGAATTTCTACTGTTCGCTGACTTAAACCAATTTCTGTTGCAATCAGCTTATTAGGTTTGCCCTGAATTATAAGTTGTAAAATTTCATACTCCCGGTCCGAAAGTGAAGAAATACGCTGAAGTATCTCCTTACGTTCCAGTAAATTTGTTCTTTGTTTGGCGTCTAATTTCAGTGCATCATTAATTAAATCAAGCAACTCCTGATCCCGAAAAGGCTTTTGAATAAAATCCATTGCACCTTCTTTTATAGCTCTTACAGCCATAGGTACATCTCCATGACCAGTAATGAAGATAACCGGTAAAATACAATGCATTTCATTAAGTTTGCTTTGCAATTCTAAACCACTCATATTTGGCATGCGAATATCTAAAATAAGGCAACCAGGACAGCTCTCATCATAGGTTTCCAGAAAATATTCGGCATTAGAGAAAGTCTTGTTTTTTTGACCCACTGAATCAAGAAGTAGTTTAAGTGAATCTCTGACAGCTTCATCATCGTCAATAATAAAAACAGTAGGCTTTTGACTTGATTCTTTTTGCATTAATTGATCCTTTATGAATAAAATTAAATTTACATTAATGTTTAAAAAATATTAATTTGATTTAATAATTTGTGCAGGTACATTTAAGCCTTATTGAAAACATCAATTAAGCTTTATTGAAAACATCAATAAATCAATGATTTTTTTATATTTAAAAATTAATTTTTATAAAAACAAATTAAATTCTAATACATTAATCCATTAAGCGTAAAAAAAGTCTGATATCTTTAATAAAATAAAAATCACAACTCTTTTGACTAAAAAATAAAAACTATTATTGTTATTGCCAGTAATACCAAATACTGACACAGTTATCATATATAGAATGGTTTACTAAAGATTAATTTAAACAGTCTGCTATCACTTTATTAAACAAATTAATAAAGCTTTAAAAACCTTATTTTCAGCATCTCCCTTTAAGTGAAGCGACTCTTTTTCAAATAATAGTTGATAAGAATTTCAAACCAACTTCCATCTTAATTAAACCAGAAAGCATATTTTGAGATATAATTAAGCATGATTATATGTGTTGTGTTGCTTAAGTAATCTGAACAGATTTGTATATTTTTTAAATTGCCTGATTAGCTTTTTTCCCAACTCTTTCGCTGCAGTGCTCTCTGATTATGCTGTTACAAAAATTACTTTCTCAGACATAATCTGCCAGAGAACTAATTTTATCTGTAGTCACATCTATTTTAGGTTATAAAGCTTATGTGTCGTACCGAACACACTGGTAGTCATCTTTTATCTGTGTTTTTTGTTGATTAGTTTGTCAGAAGTGATCAGTTCATATTGTTGATTAAGAGACTATTTATTAACCTTAAAAGCAGAAACTTCTATTATTCAATAAAACTTCAAACCAGGGCTTTTGCAAAAGATCATGAAAAGGTTTTGAGTTTACACTTTTTCATCAAAGAAAAAAGCATGAATACTTATATTAGCATGCATTGGTAGAAATAATATGTTTAAAAACATCTATACAGCATTCTTGGAAATTTTTATTTGTCAGGTGTCCACCCAACTAACTTTATTCGGGTGAGATCGGCTTGATATTAAGGAACACTCAGTATAGTGCTATAAAAGATTTTTCACAACCCCACCTTTTGTTATAGCATTTTTTATAAAGTATTTTGAGATCATTGATAATATAACCTTACTTTGCAACTTTTTGATTGCTTCATCGGATTAACCAAAAGATTTTACTGTTTTTGTACACATTTTCATTGTAGGTCAGGAATTAAAATATCGATATTCGATAATTTGATGGTGCGGAGCGTATGCTTAGTTGCCATAACTGTAATATGCTTTATTATTGAAAGGGTATCCAGCCATTGATTTTTTTATCTATAGCATTTTTATTTTAGATAAAATATTTAGTCCTTAAATCAGTAAAAATAAATTTTTTAGGAATTTTCTGATGCGTCTTCAACGCTTAAGATCAGTTTATACTGATAAGTTATTCTATTTTTTAGTTGTTTCTCTTTCCGTATTACTTTTTTTGGTTGTAATTTTTTGCCTGAAAATATATGGCAGAACTCTTTCTGAACCTGCAAAAAAACATGCAGCTGCATTGACTTTTTTAAACCCGGTCAACAAAAGATCTGATACCTCTTCATTTAATCATCAAACAAAGAAAGCACTAACAAATTTGTCAGCGATGAGTACCGATGGAGCATTTTTATGGTCCAATGCGTTTAATTTTAAAAAAACCATAGATGCACAAACAGATCCACGTACAGGTATGCTCTCTGCTCATATAAAAGTTGGTGGATTACTGAGTAATGAAGGACACGGACCTGATATTGATTTAGAAGCAAACTATAACAGTGGTACTACTGCTGATCCGGACGCACTTGGTTATGGATGGAGCTGGAATCTTACACACTTTAACCCGGTAACTAATCAGCTGACAACGTCTACAGGTCAAAATTTTTACCTTAAAAAAAGGCATGATCAGTGGCTTCCTTTATATCATAAACTTCAAGATATTCGTATTGATGGTGATAAAAAAAATGCTTTTGTAATCACTTATGCTAATGGTTTACGGGAAACATTAAGTCATGATGGTTATGAAACAAAACTTCAGCAACAAAACGGTTGGTCTGTACATTTTTCTTATATACCGGGAACACACTTATTACAATTTATCGCTGATGATCAGGGTCATTATATTAAACTTCATTATAAAAACGACAATATTTATGTAACAAGTAAAGATGCCCATGGAGAGTCTGTTATTCTGATTATTAATAAATCAAAAAATGAAATACAGAATATATCATTTCAATCACCACAACACTGTGTTATTCACGGGCTTCATATTTGGTACAGGGAGTATTTAATTACACAAATTGACTACCCCACAGGGTTAACTAAAAAATTTTATTATGACTGTAAATCAGCAATGAAAATACCGGCATTCAATAACTATTCAGGCTATGCCTTATGTGTGGTTACTAAAGCATCTGTTGATCCTGGTGCCAATCAACCGGTGATGACAGTACATTACTATTACTCTCAGGCTGGTTATAATGGGCATAATTATCTTGGCTTTAATTCAGGATTATATCTCGTTAACGGTTCTGTGAAAGATATTTTGTTTGAGGCACCGGTAGATTATACTTATCAAACAGAAGAAGATAACGGTCTTGTCAAAGAAGTTCGTACTTATAATAAATATCATCTGTTGATTGATGATAAAAAAATCAGTGTATGTACAGGAAAAAAATTATCAGAAGTACAAACTTTTTTTTGTCGGCGAAGTGATCCAAATGGTTGTGCCCACTCTTCCTTTAAAAATTTACCGGTTTATTACAGTCTGCCATTAAAGATAGTAACCAGGCTCTGGAGTGATGGTATAGCTTATCCTGCCATAAGTACAGAAACAATTTCTTATGATAAATATGGTCGCACTTTTCTCCACAAAGATGCTTATGGTCGTTTAACTATAACAAAATATTGTCCTGAGCATGGAGATGTAGCCTGCCCAGCTGTATCACATGGATGGCTTTTGGGTGCTTTAACTGAATCAGTCACTCAATATCCTGCTCCCGTTAAAACAGAAGCAGTTATACCTTCACCGACTACCATGTATAACTATTATCGTAAAATGCCTGCTTATACAGGTAGTAGTTACACTATGGTTCTGGATCACCAGACAATCCGGGCAGAGCAACAGTATACTACAAAAAAGTACAGTTATTATCATGATCCTGATAATCCATTTCTTTACGGTTTATTAAAACAGACTATTTTTACCGGTAGTACAGATAAAGCCTCTGCGATTACTTCTGTGAGTAAACGCTATTATTATATCAACAGTGCAAACAATCAGTCTAAAACAATTTATACTGCTGTTGACTTAAAATCAGGTAAAAAGCAATTATCACCTACCGTTACAACTAGCCTTTTTACCAATCAAACATTACAAATTACTGATGCAACAGGACTGAATATTACCCGCTACCACTATGATTTTATGGGGCGTTTGGTCAGGGCAGATCATGCTGTGGGAACACCTTTTGCAGGTAGTGATTATTATGCGTATACCGTATCACCTGTACTCAATCAGGTAGTAATTACATATTTAAACAAGCTGCAGCAAAAAACAACTTTTGATGGTGCAGGACGCATGCTTATGCATTTTAATCAGGCTATTTCTGCAAGAGGAAAACCGGTAGCTGATCGTTGGTTTCCGATACAGAGCATCCGCTACGATCACTATGGACGTGTTCTAGCAGAACATACTTATATCATAAAAAAACCTGATATAATACATCAACTCACAACCACTCAGGATTACGATGATTCTGGCAGAGTCATCAGAACACATCTGTCAGATAACAGAGAAATGATCACAAAATATGATGACGCTGATCGCTGCGTAGTTCATTATGAAAGAAGCAGTGCAGGAAAATATTCTGCTCTTTCTGTGGTGCATGCCAATATACTGTATCAACCGGTAATGAGTTTGCTTCTGCCGGCTCCCGAAAAATCACCTCCCACGGTTTATCACTTGTGTCACTTGTCTGCTAACATAATAAAAAGTCATAAAATTAAAATGTCTGCTACTACTTATGATGCCTTTGGTCGTTCTGTAAAAACCACCGATCCTTTGGGGCATATCGTAAAAACAAAGTATGACGGGTTTGGTGTTGTAACCGATATTATTGATCCAAAGGGTGATAAAGTACACAACACCTATGATCTGTCAGGTCATCGTATTCAGTCAAGAGCATGTCCTGTAACAGGTAGTTGTTACCTTTTATCTTCAGCAGAATATAATAATGCCGGTGAGTTGATGTGGAGTGCAGGAGAAGATAAACGTCGTTCAACTTTCACCTACAATAAAAATAGTCAGCTACTCAGTGCAACAACTCCGGCAGGTCACACTATCTCTCTGCAATATAATGTATTAGGTTTTCCTGTAGCTCAGTTACTGGATGGAAAATTACAGTTACAATTTAATTATGATCCGGTCACTACACTGCTTACAGAAAAAAAAGGGATAACAGGTACAACAAGTTTTATTTATGATGCTGATGGATTAATACGACAACTGATTCACTTAGGAAAGAATGGCTATGCTAATTATAAGTTAAACTGGGAATATGATATAAATCGGCATCTTGTTAGTGTTACTGATATTGCAGGTAATAAGACTCAAACTGTTTATGATATGCAGGGACGTGTAAAAAAAATGATTTATCATCCATTAAACAGTGGAGCAGAAACTGTAGGTTCTTCAGTTTATGATGATTTTTCACGCATTAAAACTTTGCACTATGGAAGTGGAATGGATCGTAATCTTCATTATGATACTTTTGGTCATTTATTGAAAATAATTGATACACTACACAATCGTCGCTTATATAATGAGTATTTCCGCTATGATGCCAATGATAATATTACAACACTGATTCAGAAAACTACCCAGCACCAATACGCAAAGTTAAATTATCATTATGATACGCTTAATAATTTAGTTAGTATGAGCTGTAAAGGCTCTGACGGATTACCATTATGCCCCAGAGATTCACATTTTTCAGATTTTGGTTTAACCCATGCTCCTGTTATTACCCGGCAAGATTATACTTTTACATCGCTGAATCGTCTTGCCAGTGTTCGGGAAATATTACAGGATTTATCTGTTAACAAAACCATTGATAAAGAGATGGATTACTATTACTCTGATCCGCAAGCTCCACTACGTCTGCAACAACTAAGTACAACATGGAATCATCAGGAAGCTGTAACCCATCATTTTGATTATGATGTAATGGGCAATATGACAACCGATGGAGAAGGAAATCATCTGTTTTACAATGCTTTCAATCAGATTATACATGTGAACAAAACAAATGGTCAGCACAGCTATTATAGTTACGACAGTAATGGTAAAACAGTAAAAATAGCAAGCGCTTATGGTGTGCGTTATCTGTTTTATCGGGGTAGTAAATTAATCAGTGAAAAGATTAGTTCTCCCGGACAAAATACACATCTTGTAGGTTATTTGAGTATTGCTAAAACTATCGATAGTGTTATTCAGGCATACAATGAAACTAATTATAAAGGAGATATAGTCGGTGTACTCAATAAATCACAAAGCAGTTCTTCTCAATACAAATTAAACCAGCGTAATATTTATAGTCCTTATGGTATGGTTTTTCATTGTAATAATCATACATATCAACCTTTGTATAAAAAGACATTATACGGCTTTGATGGAGAGTTAACTGATCCTGACACAGACTGGCAGTTTTTAGGTAACGGACATCGAACTTATAATCCGGCAATGCGTTACTTTGTTAGTGAAGATCCGGCAGGTGGTGGATATGGTTTTGGCAGTAATAATCCGGTAATGAATAGTGATCCTTCAGGTAATACACCCCGATGGCTGGGAACTGCATTTAAATGGTTTGGAAATATTACTTCCTTTGGATTAAGCGCACTGCATACCAAATGGGCGAATATTGCCAGCACAGTTATTATGGCTGGTTTAACTGTAGTTACTTTGGGTGCTGC
>JAPORK010000399.1:0-1553 GCA_026710285.1 Endozoicomonadaceae bacterium
CCTGAAAATATTTTAATTCTGATTTGCCATAAAATTAGCAAAACAATTGAGTACAGCAGCTGGTTTAAACAGCTTGAATCAGCCGGTCTGTGGATTCCTGTGTGGCCGATAGAAGGTAAATTTTTACTGCAGTGGATTAATGAGAGGGTCCGTCGTTGCGGACTGGAAATAACCATGGAAGCAACCTCCCTGCTGGCTGAACGTACAGAGGGAAATTTATTAGCGGCATCTCAAGAAGTAGAAAAGCTTTGTTTATTAAGCACTAATAAAAAAATAACACGCCAACAAGTAAACAGCGTAGTTGCTGACAATGCGCATTATGATACCTTTGGTTTAATCGATGCGATACTTGCATGTGATGTACGTCATGCAGTAAGAATGTATCGCAGACTCTGTGCAGAAGGTATTGAATTAACCAGTATTCTTGGAATTATCGTCCGTGAGTTGCGCATCCTGAATCAGTTGGCTTGTTTGCTTTCACAAAAAATGATGCCAGATGCTGCAATTAAAAAAATTTCTGAAGAGCAAAATATAGTGTTATTTATTCTCCAAAGAAAGCGGTATCAATATTTGAGTTTTATTAATCGTCAGGGTATTGAGAAAATAAGTCAGTTGATTATTAACGCCGCAGATGTAGATAGCAATCTAAAAAAAAGAGGGGATAAATTCAGCTATAATAAATTGTTAAACTTGATTTTGCAGGCAACAGGAGTGCAATTGTAACAATAAAGTTATTATTTATATATACATGCTAGGTTGTATGTATAATACAAACCATGTGAGTATAACTTCAAAATAATCTGCTTTACTTGATAGCGGACGTATAGTTTTTAAATAGTAAAATATATAGTATGTTTTCGATATAGAAACATCATTTAAAAAACATTTATATATGTATAATACCGCTTATTAAATATAAAAATCCAGCGACTTTTAATAATGTTGATAAAATTGTATGTGGTTTGTTAAAAACTAAACAACATTGATATTATTTTTTATAAAAAATATATAACTCAGGAATTAGATGATGTTTTTCGAAATATTAGATCGATTAAAGCCAGAGAGATGGCATAAAATTTACCCGAATTTTTATTTATATAAAAATACACAAGACAAAAAATATAAAGCCGAAATGCAGTGGGGAGGATGAATGAAATTAAGGAAAGATATTTCAAGTTTGGGTTTATTAATGACATCACTGAGTGCGATGCTTGGTTCCGGTTGGTTGTTTGGTGCTTTGTATGGAGCACAAATTGCAGGACCCGCTTCAGTGTTTTCATGGTTGATTGGTGGCTTTCTGCTCATTATTATTGGATTAAATTATGCTGAATTATCAACAGCATTACCATTAACAGGAGGCATTTCCCGCCACACACACATTACTTATGGAAGTTTTGTCAGTTTTACTGTTACCTGGCTTGCATGGTTATCTTGTGTTGCCGTAGCTCCCACAGAGGCACAAGCTATTTTAGAGTATTCAGCGCATTATTTACCCTGGAAGGTCTATTCTTCGATTGAAAACCATGTTTTAACAGGGTCCGGCTGGATATGTG
>JAPORK010000399.1:1572-6944 GCA_026710285.1 Endozoicomonadaceae bacterium
TAGTCTTTCTGTTTTCTGTTATCAACCTTTATGTAATGAGAGCTGTCATCCGGCTTAATAATATGATCACATTCTGGAAGCTGCTCATTCCTATCATTGTTATCGCATGGATTGGCTTTTCACGCTTTAATATTAGCAATTTTACTCAATATGGAGGATTTGTTCCCTTTGATACTCAGAGCATTTTATGGGCAATTCCTTCAGCCGGAATTATCTTTTCTTTCCTGGGATTTCGGGAGTGTATTTCACTGGCAGGAGAAGCAAAAAATCCCGAACGGGCTATTCCTATAGCACTAATAGGGTCGGTGACTATATGTGTTGTACTCTATGTAGCTTTACAAATTATTTTTATTGGAGCGCTTACACCAGATATGTTGAGTAATGGTTGGGGCGGACTGACCTTCTCTATTCAAACAGGTCCGCTCGCATCCATTGCTATTGCATTAGGGATGGGATGGTTGGCAAAGCTTATTTATATTGATGCGCTTATTTCTCCTGCCGGCTCTGGTATTATTTATACAGCAACAACCGCACGCCTGAATTATAGTATCAGTACCAATAAATATTTACCTGCATTTATGATGCACTTAACAAAACAGGGCATTCCTGTAAATGCGATCGCGATTAACTTTGTAGTAGGGGTTTTTCTTTTAGCGCCTTTGCCGACCTGGCAAAAATTAGTAGAATTTCAGTCCACAGCAATTTTGCTGTCCTATGGTCTGGGACCTGTTTGTTTAATTGTCTTGCGTAAAAATGCTCCTGAATTAAAACGCCCTTTTGTACTACCCAAAAGCACATTTTTTAGTATGATGACCTTTTATATTTGTACGATGATTGTTTTTTGGACGGGATGGAATACTATGCGCAATGTTGGGTTTTCTGTCCTTTTTGGGTTAATATTGATGCTTTGTTACCGTTTGTGTTCCAAACGGGGAAGAACGTATGAGCTAAGATTTTGGAATTTTTTTTGGTTTATCCTTTATTTGCTGGGTCTCACTTTATGTTCGTGGCTGGGTAGTTTTGGGGGAGGGCTTAATATTATTCCTTTTGGTTATGATTTTGTTATATTGGGGGTTTTCAGTGTCATCATTTTTATTATGGCATTATATAGCGCATCTGATAAAAGCAAAATACAAGCAAAAATTTATAATGATCCTGAATATATCGATCATTTAAAAGCGTATAAATAATTATTTAACGAATGATATTACAATACTGCAGATGATTCTTGATAATAGTCAGCACAGAAATATGTAAGCTATTGACTTTTCTGAAAGAAATAGTGTGTATAAAACAAATATCACCAGCAGGCTGTAAAAGTCTTTTAGTAAGAGGGTAATGCATGAGACTAAGAAAAGATATTACAAGTTGGGGGTTATTAATGACATCGCTGGGGGCGATGATTGGTTCAGGATGGC
Source organism: Endozoicomonadaceae bacterium (assembly GCA_026710285.1). Taxonomy (GTDB): domain Bacteria; phylum Pseudomonadota; class Gammaproteobacteria; order Pseudomonadales; family Endozoicomonadaceae; genus JAPORK01. The sequence goes on from JAPORK010000399.1 coordinate 2,991, forward strand.
TGTTTGGTGCACTCTATGCTGCGCAAATTGCCGGTCCTGCTTCAATATTTTCATGGATAATCGGAGGTTTTTTGCTGATTATCATTGGTCTCAATTTTGCCGAGTTGTCAACAGCCCTTCCTCTGGCCGGAGGTATTTCACGTTATACCCACATTACTCACGGAAGCCTGGTTAGTTTTACCGTTACCTGGCTTGCCTGGTTGCCCTGTGTTGCCACAGCACCTACAGAAGCACAGGCTATACTTGAATATTCTGCACACTATTTGCCATGGACGATTTACTCTTCTCTTGAAGAGCACGTCTTAACTCTGGAGGGGTGGGGTTGTGCAATTGTCCTCATTTTTCTGTTTTCTGTTATTAATCTCTATGCAATCAAAGCCGTTATTCGGTTTAATAATCTGATAACATACTGGAAATTATTCATTCCGGTTATTGTTATTGTATGGATTTTCTGCTCCCATTTTGAAATCGGCAATTTTACTGACTATAACGGCTTTGCACCTTTTGGTATACAAAATATTTTGTGGGCTATTCCGGCAGCCGGTATTATTTTTTCCTACCTGGGGTTCAGAGAATGTATCTCTATGGCTGGTGAAACTAAAAATCCTAAGCGTGCTGTTCCTCTTGCACTCATTGGTTCAGTTATAATCTGTACTGTACTTTATGTCTCACTGCAAATTATACTCATCGGTGCATTAACGCCTGACATGCTAAGTGAAGGTTGGAGTAAACTGTCTGTGTCTATACATACCGGTCCCCTGGCCTCCATTGCGATTGGATTGGGAATTTTCTGGTTGGCTAAATTAATCTACATTGATGCACTCATTTCTCCAGCGGGTACAGCTGTTATTTATACAGCAACAACAGCAAGGCTTAATTATGGTATTAGTGCGAATAAATATCTGCCGGAATTTATGATGCATTTAACTAAAAAAGGTGTGCCACTAAAATCTATCATTGTTAATTTTTTTGTAGGTATTTTATTACTAGTACCTCTGCCTACCTGGCAAAAATTGGTTGCCTTTCAGTCAACAGCTATCGTACTCTCTTATGGATTAGGTCCTGTCTGCCTGATCGTTTTACGTCGTTGCGCCCCGGATCTTAAACGACCTTTTGTATTGCCCGGCAGTATGTTTATCAGCATGATAACATTTTATATCTGTACGCTTATTGCTTTCTGGACAGGATGGAATACAATGCGCCAGGTAGGATTTGCGATCATTTTTGGACTTTTGCTCATGCTGGGTTATCGCTTATGCTCCAGCAGAGGTAAAACATATCCACTAAAACTAACTCCCTATTATTGGTTTATACTTTATGTGGCTGGTATTACTCTGTTTTCATGTTTAGGTAGTTTTGGAGGTGGGCTCGACCTTCTTCCCTTTGGCTGGGATTTTGTTGTGCTGGCTATTTTTAGTGTAATTATTTTTAAAATGGCAATACATAGCGCTTCGCCTGAAGAAGAGATAAAGAAAAATATATATAGTGACCCAGAATATATTGAATATATGAAAACGCACTAACGGGAATCCAATAAAGACAATTAGCGCTAAAAATATAACTTGCCTGTTACCGGATTCCGGCGGGTCCTGCATACTCTTATACATATATGGGCAGGTATGAAAAAAACCTAGAAACTTCTTTATGGATTCCTGCTTCCGAAGGAATCCATTACTGGTATTTACAGAGTACTTTCTATAAGATTATACATACTGCAAATATTTGATGAGATGGACACCCCTCACTATCGATGTCAACTGCACTAAAATGAGTATACTTATATATTTCATCTAAAGAAGAGTGCCCACGATGAATATTAAAGTCATTGGTATTATTTGGGCAATACTTTCCGGAAAAGAAAAGTTTCGCATGGAGCTTGCTTTTCAGTCTGATCCTATTTGGCCCTATTTGAAATATAAATTTTACAATTAAAAAAAAGAGGTGTTACCTACTGAGTTTGCAACAGCTAATGAGCTAAATGGTTATCCATTCTCGTAAGAATCTGAAATACATAAGGTTAGCTAAGCCGTACATTTGATAAGGAGATGAGGTTTGGAATTCATCACGGCGCAATGGCTATTGAAATAAGCCATTACTTAAGACGCCGAATATATGACCGTGAACCAAATATAGTTAATCAATTATTTGCAATCAGAGGGGTGTCCATATATGAAATCAGACTTTACTGAATACAGTTTTGAGTGTTCAATTTTTATAATGAAGAGACCTGGTCTTTTTTAATGATGTTTTTACATAGAATAAAAATACGATCCTTAGGATCAATAGCAAATTCATTATCAACAAAAATAATCTGATCATCACGAATAACTGCTAGGATTTTTATATCTTTGTATCGCTCATTTTTTTTATGCAATGTTTTATAGCTGGTGCCTGATACTTCAGCAATATGCATGTCGTGGGTGGTGTAACAGATATTAATCGCTTCTTTCCTTTCTATATAATACAGCAAATAGTTGATCATAATCATTTGTGGAGTAACAATGCAGTCAATTTCAGTTGTAAAGGGTAAGTTAGCAATGTCAATATTGTTTATCAGTGTAATCACTTTTTTTGCGCCAAGTTTTTTAGCAAGTAGTGACGACGTAATATTGGTACTATCATTATCGGTGAGTGCTATATATATATCAGCTGAATGCACAGTGCTGGCTGTTAACAAGTTTTTGTCTGTCGTATCTCCGTAGAATACAACCACATTGTCTAAATTTTGTGATAAATATTTACACCTGTCATTATCTTTTTCTATAATTTTAACGTTGTGTTTTAATTTTATACTCTTTGCAAGATGAAAACCTATATTACCACCTCCTGCAATGACGATGTGTTTATTGGCAAATTTATCTGTATATCCAAAACTTTTGAGTATTGGTTTTATTTGCTGTCTTTCTGCCATTAGCAAAATTTCATCATCTTCTTGTATTACCGTTTCATCGTTAACAGGAATGGCTTTTTTATTATGAAAAACAGCAACAAGACGTTTTTTTGTTTGTGAGTGAAATTCATGCAATTGTTCCGCCAGGTCAATCCTGGTTTTAGCACGTACAGAAAATATTTGCATTTCGTTTATTTTGAAATCAGCTACCCGAACAGTGCTGGGAAATTCAATTAAATTTTTGAGGTGGTTTTTTACCAGTTTTTCAGGTTTTATAAATACATCAATATGGATTAAATTATTAAAAATTTCAGGGCGGTTAAGGTAATTGATATACTTTATGCGAGCAATTTTTTTGGGGATTCTAAACAGTGTATGTGCAAACTCACAGGCAAGCATGTTTATTTCGTCACTATTAGTTACTGCCAGTAACAGGTCAGTATTATTAGCATTAGCTTGTTCTAATATATCAGGATAACATCCGTTTCCTTCAATAGTCTTTATATCCAGATGCTGGTTTAATTCATTTAGTCGGTTAACATTGTTGTCAATTACTGTGATATCATTTTTTTCCTGGCAGGTTAGATAATTAATTAATGAAGTGCCAACATGCCCTGCTCCCAAGATGATAATGTTCATGAATATTTTGCCACAATTATTTATTGATTTTTTTTTTCAGAAATTGTAAGGATAACTATTATTATGCCGCTATTGCAAAAATAACTATTGTATGCTTAACGTGCATTGCAGTCATAATTCTGCAAGCATAGCACTCCTTGTGATAATGGTAAATTTTTTGTTTTAAGCGTTATTTTGCGCAATACAATGAGGCAGGCAAAATGAGTTAACAGAATAAACCGACCTGTTTTTAAAATAACGTTGTTTTTCAGGCTGGTAATGAAGATAGTCATTCTTCTTAAGTATAATTTTATTGACGTTTATATGTATGGACAGAGATTATTTTTCATCAATTTTGCGCAAGGGACTCCTTCCTTCAAAGCTGTCTCTTAGCCACATTTTTTAAGCTCCGATTTTTTATTTACAGGTTTATCTGCTCAACCCAC
>JAPORK010000211.1 GCA_026710285.1 Endozoicomonadaceae bacterium
TTGAAAGCAAAATAAATTGAAAATAAACAGATGGTTGTTCTGCGTTAACGATACTTTCTTCTTTCTCCCAAATATATCAGCCTTTACAACTGTGAGCTGAGCTTGTCGAAGCCTGGTTGCTTTCTCCTCCTGGCTTCGACAGGCTCAGCCCACAGATGAATATTAACCCGCAGATGAATATATTAGCCCGCAATGCACTCAACAAAAGACAAACTACCGGAATAAAAATCAGGGCGTAAAAAATGTGACTAAGAGAGCGAAGAGGGGCAACTATACATCAGTGGAAGCCAACGGCATACTATTCAACAGATGCTTGCGTTCCTGCCAGTTAGGTAAATACCTGTGTAGATATGCTTTAAATCGTTCATTATGTGTCCGCTCCAGCAAATGAATTAATTCATGAACTACTATATATTCCAGACATTCAGGTGGCTTTTTAGCTAACTCCAGGTTAAACCAGATACGTCTAGCTTCAGTGGGACAACGATCCCTTTGGGTTTTCATTTTTTTTATATGCCAGGAAGAAACGCTAACACCCAACTTTTGTTGCCAGGATTCCAGTAACATTGCAATTCGTTGCTTTAGTAGTGTTCGGTAATAAGTGGCAAGCAGTGCAGCTCTGTCTTGTGTTGTTGCACTTGCTGCCATATACAGATGAATTTTATTTTGCTTAACCTTAACTTCAGAGCGTCCGTTTTGCGCATAAATATTCAGTCTGTGACGCTTACCCCACAGGTAATGACATTCGCCACTTACCATCTCCCGCACTGATTGCCGCGCCTGCCGGGCAAAGCTCTGCTGCTGCTGTTTAATCCAGGAAAGACGGTTTATCACTGCCAGACGAATATTGGTATCTGTCATTGCCTCTGGTACAGAAACCCGCACCGAGCCATCCGGTGGCAACACACTAATATGCAGATTTTTAATCGGTTTACGATTAATCTGTACGGTTATTTCACCAATTTGTGTGAGAGGCATTTAATCATACTCTTGCTATTGATATTCTCGTTGTTCTTTTGCCAGCTCCATCACTTTATCCAGGTCGATATCATAACTATTCAACTTCTTGCTGAGCGCATTTTTTAGTTCACGCTCTTTAAAGTGATCACCTGACCAGTCAGCTTTTTTGGTGTGACGGATTGTTGTATCAATTATAGCCACTAACTGCTGATCTTTGCCAAAGTTATCATAAAAAGCCCGCTTCGCCGGAGTATCCACAGATGCAGGATAAGCAGATGTCTCACCAGGGTTGACAACCTGCTTTGCAAGCTTACAAATTTCCTGCAGATACTGTTGATATTCAATGGCTTGCTTTTTTCTTGACTCAATCAACTTATCCAGTAGTTCTGACATCTTTTCATAATATTTAGGATTTTCCAGATTTTTATCAATGATAGCTTTACGTACATTGTTTTCTATTGTGGCAGCCATAACTTCAGGTTTTTCACGAATATTGTGAGAAAAATCATTTACAACATCAGCACCTTTATTAACAATTAATTCAATCAGACTCTGCTCTTCAAAGTCCATCAGCACTTTACTGCTGTCAGCGTGAATATACATATCAAGCAAATGGCGCATTGCCGGTTCAAACCGTTTTATTGTATCCCGGTCACCACTAATTAGTTTTATTTCATCGCACATCTGTTTGTAGTGTTCCACATCAGCTCTGATATCTCTCTCCTGTGCTGCGGTATAACCAGCATCAGCCATTGTACTGGCGATATTGGTAAAAGCACGCAGTAATTTGTTTACCTGTTTGTAAAGTGTCAGACGCAGTTTCTCTTTTTCCGGAAGCTCATGCTGATTCTCACCGGAAATACCACAGAAATAATTCATATAATCTTCTGTCTTACGGGGTGCTTTTACCGGTTCGCATAAAGCCCGCACTGCCTCCAGCGTATCATCCAAATCAGTTTTAGCCTGCTCCGGGCAGTTTTTTAACAGACCGCTAGTATCTTCTTTATCAAAACCACCAAGCGCTTCTTGTGTATAATCCTTAATCGTTTTGTTTAGCGAATGAAATAAATCCTTATAGTCAATAATGTAACCATACTTTTTGTCTTCACCGTCCAGACGATTTACACGACAAATAGCCTGAAATAAATTGTGATCCCGCATTGTCTTATCAATATAAAGATAAGTTGCCGGAGGTGCATCAAAGCCGGTAAGCAGCTTATCGACCACAATTAATAAGCACATCCGTCCGGGTTCTTTGATAAAGCGCTTTTTTACTTCCTTTTCAAACTCGTCTACACGACCGGCTGCCTGATCTTCAGATTGTTCAAAATAATCTGCCAGCATTTTACGATAAGTATTGTATTTAACCTGCTTCTCTGTTGTTCCTTCACCGGTTTCTTCGCCTTTAATGCTGTCAGCGGTGGGCTGGAAGCTGGTCACCATTGCCACCTTACCTTTTAATTCGGTGTGACTAAAAATGTCATAGACTCTGCAGGCTTCATATACGCTGGAACACACCAGCATCGCATTACCACAACCATCCAGCAAGCGAGGTTTTTTCGCCATGTCCATTACAATGTCAGTAACAATCCGCTTCAGACGCTCTTTACTGGAAAAGATTTTTTGCAGCGTGCCCCACTTCTGTTTAAGCTTATTTTTACCTTGTTGCGAAAGCCCTCGGGTTTTTGTCTCAAACCAGTCATCTATTTTGTTCTGTGCATCAATATGCTGATCAATATCTCTTGCTTCATAGAGCAAATCCAGTACCACACCATCGGCTACGGCTTCATCAAATTTGTAAGTATGGATATAAGGACCAAATATCGCTCTTGATTCTTTCTTATCTTTCTTCATAATGGGGGTGCCGGTAAAACCAATAAACAGAGCATTGGGTAAAATTTGCTTCATTGCCTGATGCAGTTTTCCCGACTGGGTACGATGACACTCATCCACAAATACAAATAAGTCGCCTTTGGCGGTAAAGTCTTTTGGAAGTGATTTTTTCATCTCTTCAATAAAGGCTTCTGTTTCTTGCGTATTTTCTTTTTTTTCAGACTGACGACCAAACTTGTGTACCAGAGAACATATCAGTGGCGGATTAGGATGATTTAAAGTGCTAATCAGATTGGCACCGCTTGTGCTGCGATAAATCTCTTCACTAACGCCGCAGAAAACCTTTTCAATCTGTTCATCCAGTTCAGCACGATCGGTTACAATCAGCACTCGGCTGTTGTTAATATTTTCCCGTATCCATTTGGCAAGCCACACCATGGTAAGACTTTTACCTGAACCTTGTGTGTGCCAGATAATCCCGCCCTGACGATTGCGTATATATTCCTGTGCCGCTACAACTCCAAAAAACTGATTATGCCGACAGGTTTTTTTAGTGCCGGCATCAAATACGATAAAGTCGTGGATAATTTGTAAAAAACGTGACTTACGACAAAGGCAGCTTAGATGATAATCCAATTTTTTTTCAGAAGAATCCTGACCTTCTTCCTTCCATTGCAAATAATACTTTTCAGCTGTTTCAATGGTTCCGTAACGTAGACCTTCAGAATCATTACCAGCCATCACCAGCTGTATAGTGGTAAAGAATTCACGGATAAAGTCTTCCCGCTGATTATCCAGATTTTGACGAATGCCTGCAGACACTGATACAGAGGCACGTTTTAACTCGATAATACCCAGTGCAATACCATTTACATAAAGCACAAGATCGGGGCGTTTTATATTTTTGCCCTGCACTGAAACTTCCTCAGCAATGGCAAATACATTGGCTTCAGGCTTCTTCCAGTCAATTAACCAGACCGTTTCAGTAAGCTCACCAGCACCGGTTTTTATTTTTGCGCCATAGCGTAACAGATTATAAATTTCCTGATTGGCATCATAGAGTTTTTTACCCTGACCCAGTGCAGCTGCCTGCTCCAGTTTCCGTATAGTGTGACTGATCAGCTTTTCTTTCACACCAGGCTCTGCATGTTTTTTCAGCTCCAGCTGTTTTGTCAACCATTTTGTTAATCGCTCAGTTTCAATGTTTTTATTATTCCTGTCCTGCCTGTTTCCCAGATATTCATAGCCCAGCTTTTCCTTAAACAACTGAACGACCCGGTTTTGAGTCACACGTTCGTGCTGACCAATCTGACTCATGGTTAACCTCCCTTTATTACCCTTCTATTTTGCCTAATTTACAAAGAGTGACTGATTTTTAAAAATACTGTAGCTGACCGTTTTTTACCCTTTCACAATCAACCTACGGTCAAAAACAATCAGTTGAATTTATTGATTGTATTTCAAATAGTTAGAGAACAATATTCTTTCGGATGCACCACCTGAATGCCTTTGTGATCAAGCAACGATCAAGCAACGGTCAAGCAAATTTATTGCAAATGTTTCAAATAGTTACACAAGAAAAACTGCATTTTTGACCGTTTAAATATGACTGCGATCAAGCAACGGTCAAGCAACGGTCAAGCAATGCTCAGGCAGCAGTCAAACAGACTATGCCCAGTAAGGTACATAGTGCATGGATCTGGTGCCTGCATCAGTATCATACGGACGAATCAAACCTACGTCCACCGTGTGCTTTATTACCCGACTTGCCTGTGCCTGATTTTTTTCTTCGATACAAAATCGTTTACGTACGGAGCTGTTATTCATCTTTTCACGGATAACATAACGTAAACAACAGTGCAAATAGCAGGCATGGGTGCGCTCCTGTTTGTCCATTTCTGAAAAAGCTTTATGACCAAATAATATTGCCCGGGTATGTTTTTCTGAGGTTTCAAAAACAGGCGCCGGTAACTGAAATAACTCCGTTTGCGATACGACCTTATCTATTCCGCTGCCACGCTCTTCACAAATATTAATACGTCGCATAAACGATGCCAGTGCTTCATTACGACTTTGTGGTGGTGAATCAAGAAAGCGGTCTGTTTTTACCAGGGGCAGACCAGGATTGGTAATTTCCATGCGGGATGCAAATATCTCAATCATAGGACTCGTACCGGTAATAGAAAAATCCTGGTGAATAATGGCATTTGCCACCAGCTCCCGAATAGCCAGTTCCGGATACATGGTAACTTCTTTGCGAAAAGCCTGACCAATTTCCTCATTGGCAGGTAACAGTGCATTTAAATAATCAATCAGACCCTTAAAGCCAACAGCATAACCTTTGTTTTCTTCAATTTCCCGCACCGTTTCAAAACGACTATTGTCTTTGTATAAAATAATCCGTACTGCTTTTCGACTCAGATGTTGAAAGTCCTGTAACTTACGGGCAAAAAGAATGGCGCCGAGGTTGGTAATGTGCCATCTGTTTCCATGTACTTCCTGAAGCATATGATCAGCAGTGAGTGCTTCCAGTATACCGTTGCGGTTTTCTGGCAAAGGTCGACCTGTTAAGTTAAAATAGGCGGGATAATCAAGCAGATTGAGCACTTCTTCGCTACTAAACTTTTCCGCTGCCAGCTGCCTTTCAAAGGGTGTCTTATCAAATGTCTGCCAGAGCCTGCGCTCCATCTCAGGATTCTCTTTAAGCTTTTTTTTGTATGAACCTACACGGATAAACTCGACACCATCAAACTGAACCGGCTGATGGCTGGTTGGTTGAACTTCAACAATTACTACAGGTAACTGATCTTCTCCAACAGTGAATTCATAAAAATGGAAATGAATTTTAGGCGTGATTTTTTGCAGCAACCAGCTTTTAATCTCTTGTTGCTTATGTTTCTGCACAGAGGGTTTAAATGATGTACCGATAACCTGATGATCTTTGTTGTTAATTCCGTAGACCAGATAAGCATTTTCCTTACCTAAGAGCGCTGCTGAATTAGCCAGAGCAGAAATATATTCCCCCACTTTTTCGATATCTGCATTGTGCTTGAATTCCACCCACTCAGTTTCAGCAGGCAGACGGAGTAATTCTTTTAGCAGATTGTGCAGGTACTCTGATTCATGCTTAACAGGCATGGCTGTCTCCTTTGTGTTTTGGTTTTATAAGACGTGTTTTACCTGTAAGTAATTCCTGCATCATACCCTGCTTGATCTGACGAGTTTTGGCAAGACGTTTTTTTAATGACTGGATTTCATCGTCCATGTCGGAGAGGATGGTTGCGATGGCTGTTTGTTCTTTTTTTTTCGGAGTAGCAGAGAGAACAGCTTCAATTGTGCTTGCATTTAGACTAGGTACTCCAGATGCTTCGTTATATTGCATCCAGTCAACCATACAAAATTTGTAATAAATAAATTTTGCATTTACGTCAGATTTTATCTCTGAATAAAAGAGAGTATCTACAGTCCAAAATGGTATATCTACAAAGCGTGGTTTATTAATTGTACCTTTTCTACCTATAAGAACTGATGGTTTATTCCACAAATAATTGTCTGACCAACCAATTTGACCACCTGTTGCTAGAATTGGATACAAACCATTTTCAGCCTCAACTCCTTTCTGGCTTTTACCATGACGAATGGATAGTAGGTTTTTAAATGGTACAACTTTCCAATCGGCTGGAATTACTCCCACTTCTGTCTGTTTGTAGCCTTTTGAGATTTTGGTGTCCGTGTTGGTTTCGACAGGCTCAACCAACGGTGAAGATGAAGTTGAAGTTGCAGGTGAAGAGTCAGGTTTGACTGATGGAGTGAATGAAGTGGAATCAGATACAGATGATGAAGCAGAGTCAGATTCATCTGATGAAGTAAAGTCAAGCCTGATCTGCGAGCCAGAATCAAATTCAGCTGATGCGGCAGACTGAGGAGCAAACTGCGGCAGGCGGATACGACCGGTGAGTAGCTGCTGCATCGTAGCTGTTTTAATAGCCTGCTTTTTGGAGATTAACTTTTCAAGTTCACTGATCAACGCATCTACATCAGACAGTGCATTAGCGATAGCTTTTTGTTCTTTCATTTTAGGACATGGCAATGATACGTTGCGAATTATGGTAAGATTTAATCCTCCACGACCACCATCG
>JAPORK010000002.1 GCA_026710285.1 Endozoicomonadaceae bacterium
TTGATTTTAAAAGGATTTTATTTTTACCTCACTGAAAAAAATATCCTTATGAATCAATAGCTTATAGTTTTATCCCTAGTAGATTTTTAAAAACTGTCCGAAGTATTGTATCAGAGAACTGTGTTTTAAGTGATAAATACAGGATACTTATCACTTAATATTGATAATAAGGTTAAGCCGATGCTGCAACTATAGTCAGATATTTCAGGTTTTTCCTCCCAGCCCTTCAAAAAAATTTTTTACCTTATCAAAAAAATTACCTTTTTGTGGTGAGTGTTTCTTTTTGTTGTCTTCAAGACTCTGTTGAAATTTTTTTAATATATTTTTTTGCTCTTCAGAAAGCCTGACTGGGGTTTCAGCAATCACTTTGCAAATCAGGTCGCCAGGTTGATTGCTATGCATTCGATCATGAATTGATTTTACCCCTTTTCCTTTGATGCGAAACATCTTACCTGTTTGTGTTTCCGCTGGAATTTTTAATTTAACCATACCGTCTAACGTAGGTACATCTAATTCACCACCGAGTGTTATATCAACAAAAGAGACAGGAATGTTACAGTGAAGATTGCTGCCATCACGCTGAAAAATTTCATGCTCCTGTACCTGAATCTGTATATACAAATCACCGGGAGGTCCACCTGCATGCCCTGCTTCTCCTTTTCCGGACAAGCGAATGTTATCGCCAGTATCAACACCAGCAGGGATTTTTACAGATAAAGTTTTATTTGTATATAAACGCCCTTCACCACGGCATTCTGTACAACGCTCCTTAATAACTTTTCCTCTTCCCTGACATTCAGGGCAGGTTTGCTGCATGGTAAAGAAGCCCTGCTGCATACGTATTTCGCCTTGTCCGTGACAGGCTTTACATGTTTCAAGGCTACTACCTTTTTTTGCACCTGATCCATGACAGCTTTCACAGGCGCTATAAGTAGGTACTTTAATTGTCTTAGTTATGCCGTTAACCGCTTCTTTCAGATGCAAACTCAAAGAATATTGTAAATCTGCACCGCGGCGGCGTGCATTTGTCTGGCTGCTGTGACCGCTTCTGCCAAAAATATCACCAAAGATATCGCCAAAAATATCACCAAATCCACTTGCATCAAAGCCGTGACCTCCTTGCCCGCCTCCCTGATTAACACCGGCATGACCAAACTGGTCATAAGCCTGACGTTTTTTTGAATCAGAAAGCACTTCAAAAGCTTCATTGACTTCTTTAAATTTTACTTCTGCTTCTTTATTATTTGCATTGCGGTCAGGATGATATTTCATGGCCATACGCCGATAAGCTTTCTTTAACTCTTTTTCAGAAGCAGTTTTATCAACACCTAAAACTTCATAATAATCACGTTTGGCCATAATTCTTCATTCATTTAGTCGCCTGTAACAAAGGCTTTTGATCAGATACACAACAACTCAGTTATTGCTGTTGTTGTGTATTATCCATGTAAAATAATTTATCAACAGTGCAGCTTGTTAACTCTAAAATCTACAGGCTGCACTGTTGTTATATGATAAAAGATGACAAAGAAATTTATTTCTTATTATCTTTTACTTCCTCAAATTCAGCGTCAACAACATTGTCATCTGCCTTTTTTTCAGAAGAAGCAGTTTGCTCTCCCTGCTGTGCTGGTCCTTCCTGTTGTTGCTGTGTCTGACTATAAAGTTTTTGTGCCAGTCCGCTGGATGCATCAGTTAAAGCTTGTGTTTTGCTCTTAATCGCTTCAGCATCATTGCCTTTCAGTGCTTCTTCGAGCTCTTTAATCGCTTTTTCAATGGATGTTTTATCTTCTTCGCTGGCTTTATCTCCGGCATCGGTTAGCGTCTTACGAGTGACATGAATCAGATTGTCTGCATCGTTTCTGGCTTTTGCCATTTCTTCGAACTTACGATCGTCATCTTTGTGTGCTTCTGCACTTTTCACCATTTCTTCTATTTCAGTATCACTGAGTCCGGAAGATGCTTTTATTACAATAGACTGCTCTTTACCTGTTGCTTTATCTTTGGCTGATACATTTAAAATGCCGTTAGCGTCTATGTCAAAGCTCACTTCAATTTGTGGAACACCCCGTGGCGCTGCTGGAATATCACTAAGGTTAAACTGTCCCAACGATTTATTTTGTGAAGCCTGTGTACGTTCACCTTGTAATATATGGATAGTTACTGCTGTCTGACCATCTGCAGCTGTTGAAAAGGTTTGAGATTTTTTAGTAGGGATCGTTGTATTTTTCTCTATCACGGGTGTTGAAACACCACCCATTGTCTCAATTCCTAAGGTTAAAGGTGTTACATCCAACAGTAACACATCAGTCCGGTCTCCGGCAAGAACGCTTCCCTGGATAGCTGCACCTGCTGCCACTGCTTCATCAGGATTCACATCACGACGCGCTTCTTTTCCAAAGAAATCAGCCACTTTTTTCTGCACTAGCGGCATACGGGTTTGTCCACCCACCAAAATGACTTCATTGATATCAGAAACCGTTAAATCTGCATCTTTCATAGCGATACGGCAGGGTTCAAGCGAACGTTCCACCAGTTCTTCTACCAGGGATTCAAGCTTTGCACGTGTCAGCTTGATATTCATGTGCTTAGGACCTGAGTTGTCAGCCGTAATGTAAGGAAGGTTAACGTCTGTTTGAGTGGCAGACGACAGTTCTATTTTTGCTTTTTCGCCGGCTTCTTTTAGACGCTGCATTGCAAGAGGATCACCTCTTAAATCAATACCCTGTTCTTTTTTAAACTCATCAACTAAGAAATCAATTAGACGTAAATCAAAATCTTCTCCACCGAGGAAGGTGTCCCCATTGGTTGCCAGTACTTCAAACTGATGCTCACCATCCACATCAGCAATTTCAATAATTGAAACATCAAAAGTACCACCACCTAAGTCATAAACGACTATTGTCTGGTCACCTTTTTTCTTATCTAATCCATAAGCCAGTGCCGCAGCTGTTGGTTCATTGATAATACGCTTAACTTCCAGTCCTGCGATACGTCCGGCATCTTTAGTTGCCTGACGCTGAGAATCATTAAAATAAGCAGGAACAGTAATAACAGCTTCGTTAACTTCGCCACCCAGAAAGTCTTCTGCTGTTTTTTTCATTTTTTTCAAAATTTCTGCCGAAACCTGAGGAGGTGATATTTTTTCCCCTTTTGATTCAACCCAGGCATCACCATTATCTGCTTTAACAATGGAGTAAGGAACCATGCTGATATCTTTCTGAACTTCTTTGTCTTCAAAACGACGACCAATCAGACGTTTGATTGCATATAAAGTATTTTTGGGATTGGTAACTGCCTGACGCTTAGCCGACATACCGACCAGTGTCTCGCCATCATCCGTATAAGCAATAATAGAGGGTGTCGTGCGCACACCTTCTGAATTTTCAATGATTTTAACATTGCCATTTTCCAATACGGCGACACAGGAATTGGTGGTTCCTAAATCGATACCAATAATTTTATTGCTTTTGCCTTTGTTACTCATACTGTAATACCTCTGCTAATTTAAATAATGTGTAATTGTAATATGCTTAATAAATTTTGATTAAACCTACTACACATATGTAATTAATAAATAATTTTTGCTTTAATTTTCTATATGGGTATGATCTGCCAAATTTCAAGAAAAAAAAACGCTAAACGATGTTAATTTCTGCATGTTTTTCTGTTTTATGTTGAAAAACAGCTAAATGATTAACCATGCATGGTACTATTTAGAAACAATTACCATCGCCGGACGAATAAGCCTGTTGTTTAAAACATAACCTTTCTGAAAAACATTAATAATGGAGCCGGGTTCTGTTTCAGGTGCTTCTGTCTGGCTGATGGCCTGATGATAATCTGGATTAAAAGGTTCACCATTTTCCGGAGCAACCTGCTCAATATTGAATTTTTTCAGCGTATCAAGAAATAGCTTTAATGTGAGTTCCATGCCTTTTTTCATTGCCTGTACTGTTTCGTCAGCACTTTCTTCAACCAGGCTGCTTTCCATACTGTCGATTACCGGCAGCAGCGCTTCAGCAAATTTAGACAGTGCGAATTTGTGTGTTTTGGCTACATCCTGCTCTGCACGGCGTTTAGTGTTTTGTGCATCTGCCTGAACACGCAAAAGCAGATCTTTCATTTTTTGATGCGCCTCCTGTTCTTTTGTTAATGCTGTCTCCAACGTTTTTATGGCTTTCTGTAGTTCTGTTTCTTTATTGATCAGCTCTTGTTCTGCCTCAGGTTGCTCAGACGGCTGTTCTGCTTCAGGCTGCTCAGACGGCTGTTTTGCTGCAAGCTCATCCGTTCCTTCAGTTGGTTTTTTATCAGTAACCTGTTCAGTTTCTGCCTGTTTCTCAGATAAGGTATCGGGTCTTTTTTCTGTCATAACTCATATTTCCTAATTGACTTTATATCACTGATTTAAATAAAAAAATATTGTGTGAAAACATTTCGTTCGATCTTATCAGATAACAATGGGGATGAAAGCGGAAAATTCAAGTAATTAAAGTATATTTCTTTAAGGTCTGTTAGGGTAACAGATGGGTTATCTTTAGGAATTCTCTGTGTTTTTTTAGGGACCACATCAACATATGCACTAACAGAGTGACTGTTTAACTTGTGCTATCAGTCAGCGGGTATAAAATTTTACCGCTCAGACTAAATAAACAATAGCTTTTTATTGATATATCAATACAATTAAAGCACTAATGGCAGCATGGCAAGTTTTGCATTTTTCAATCTACCGGATTAACAGATGATTCAGTTTAGTGGCGTTCAGCTTATAAGAGGGGGAAAAATTCTTTTTGATGAAGTATCTTTCTCTGTTCACAGTGGTCAGCATGTGGGACTAACCGGCGTTAATGGCTCCGGAAAATCTTCAGTTTTTGCGCTTATCAGAGGGGAAATTCAGTGTGATAGAGGAGAAGTCAGTGTGCCCACTTCACTGCGCATTGCCCATATGGCTCAGGAAGTTGAAGCACTAACCCGACCTGCTGTTGAGTATGTTCTTGATGGTGATCAGGCATTGCGCAGCACAGAACAGGCGATACAAAAAGCAGAGACAACGCAGGATAACCATGCTTTAGCCCATCTGTATGATCAGCTGTGTATCCAGGATGGTTATACTGCACGGACCCGCGCAGAACAACTGTTAGCCGGACTGGGTTTTACTCAGCAACAATTTGAAAAACCGGTAAAAAGTTTTTCCGGTGGCTGGCGTATGCGTCTTAATCTGGCACAGACGCTGATGATGCCTTCTGATTTACTGCTACTGGATGAACCCACAAACCACCTTGATCTGGAGGCTATTCTCTGGCTGGAATCCTGGTTAAAACAGTATAAAGGTACACTCATTTTTATTTCTCATGACCGTATCTTCCTGGACCGGGTAGCTGATAATATTTTGCATACGGAAAGAAAAGGAATCACTTTATATTCAGGTAACTATAGTGCTTTTGAACGTATCCGAGCCGCAAAACTGGCATTACAACAAGCAACTTATGAAAAGCAGCAAAAACAAAAAGCACATCTGCAGCAATTCATCGATCGCTTTAAGGCAAAAGCTACCAAAGCCAGACAGGCACAAAGCCGGATAAAAATGTTAGAAAAAATGGAAGAAGCGGCACCTGCACACATTGATTCTCCTTTTAATTTTATTTTTAAAAGTAGTGAAAAAATATCAGACCCACTGTTGTCTGTTCGCAAAGGTGTCATTGGATATCAGGGAAAACCCTGGCTGAACAATATTAAAATCAGCCTGCATCCTGACAGCCGTATCGGTCTGTTAGGTGCGAATGGTGCCGGAAAATCGACGTTTATTAAAGCCCTTGCTGGTGAACACGATTTTCTTTCAGGTCAGATTTCACAAGGTGAACATTTACGTATCGGTTACTTTGCACAGCATCAGCTTGAGAGCCTTGATCCTGATGCGTCACCCTGTCTGCATATACAACGAATTTCGCCTGAGGTCAGAGAGCAGACCATTCGTGATTTTCTGGGTGGCTTTGCTTTTCATGGTGATAAAGCGCTGGAAGCCATTAAAAATTTTTCCGGAGGAGAACAGGCACGGCTGGCATTGGCCATCATTGCATGGAAACGCCCTAATTTGCTACTGCTCGATGAACCGACAAACCATCTTGATCTTGAAATGAGATACGCTTTAACTGTTGCGTTGCAAAGCTTTACCGGAGCGGTTGTGCTTATTTCTCATGATCGTTCACTGATGGAAGCGGTAGCAGATGAATTTTACTTAGTGCATGATCACACATTACAGCCATTTAGCGGAGATTTAGCTGCTTATGCCAAATGGCTGAGAGATCAGTCAAATGCTGTTGCTAAAAAAAACAGTTTCTCTGATAAAAAAGCAGCACCAAAAAGTCAGCATCAGCCAGCAAAGGATGGCAGTAAAAGTAAACCTTCACAAAAAGATCAGAAACAGCTGGAAAAGCTTGAACGGATGTTAACACAGAAGCAGCAGAAGCTGGAAGAAATACATGCACAGCTGACAGATACAGAGCTCTATCAGGTCGGCAACAAGGAAGCCCTGGACGATCTGCTTAAACAACAGGATTCGGTTAAACAAGAGGTTGAAGCACTGGAAGCACAGTGGCTAGAAATGTTAGAACAGATGGAATAACCGTTATGGCAAAACATCTGCTGCCCTCTTCATCTCCCTGCAAGATTGCAATTTTAAAAACGGTCTTTCTCGGTGAGAAGCAGCTGAAGACATTGACAGACCGTCTTCAGTGTCCGGTTATTTCCCGCTCATCACCTGCACTGGTTACTGAAGCAGACAGGGTGCTTATGATAAATGAAGCGGGCATGTTACAGCTGGTGGAAACTGGTAAAAAAAAGAGTGGTGGAATTTTTGTTGATTTTTGTTCCGGAGCACAGGCACACCGCAGACAGTTTGGTGGCGGTAAGCAACAGGCCATTG
>JAPORK010000197.1 GCA_026710285.1 Endozoicomonadaceae bacterium
TGAAAATAAAAACTACCTGTATCAATATAAAAAAATACAATTACAAGAAAAGAATATTTTTCATGGTTTCTCTTCAACTAATAAAAAAATAAAGCAGTTAGGAAATAGCATTAAAGCAGACACAGATGGAAATACACCATGGTCCAATGCTTTTAACTTTAAAAAAATATGGGGAACACAAATTGATCCGCGCACAGGTATATTAAGTGCTCATATTAAAGCAGGTAGTCTGCTCAGTAATTTAGGACATGGTCCAAATATTGACCTTGAGGTAAATTACATTAGCAATGCACATGCTGATGTAGATAATCTGAGGCAGGACTGGAACTGGAATCTTACTCATTTTAATCCGATCACACATCAGTTAACCACGTCAACAGGACAAAATTTTTATCTGCACAAAAGTAGCAATGGGCAGTGGTTTCCTTTATATCATAAACTTAAAGATATCCATATTGATGTAAAAAAAGACTTTTTTATTATTACTTATACCAATGGATTAAGAGAAATATTAAACAGTCATGGTTATGAAACAGCACTTGAACAACAGGATGGATGGCAGGTACATTTTTTGTATTATCCCGGTAGTCATCTTCTTCATTCTGTTGTTGATGATAGAGAACATAGTATCATAATCCAATGGAAAAAAGGAAATATAACTATTATTAGCCGGGGTAGTGAAGGACAGCGGGTTCCGGTAGTTATTAATACACAGCAAGGGAAGTTAAGTGATATTCTCCTTCCATTACAGAAAAGCAGTGCAAGCTATGGTGTTCATTTTAGATATACAGAAAATTTTATAACTCAGATCACTTACCCAACAGGGTTAAAAAAAATATACGACTATAATTGTACTAATGCAATGAAAGTAAATCTTGCTGGTCTAACCAATACTGCTATTTGTGTAGTAGTGAAAGAGACGATTAATCCGGGCTCAGGTCAGCCTGCTATGACAACCCGTTACCAATATACCGGCTCAAATGGCAACAATCATAATTATCTTGGTTTTAGCTCCGAACTGAAATCAACAAGCAGTACATTAAAAGATAGCCTCTTTGAAGCACCAGCTGGTTACACTTACAGCACTACGGAAGATAATGGTGTTATTCGTGAGCTGCGCACTTATAATAAATATCATTTGCTGATTGATGATCAGCAAATCAGTGATCGTACCGGAAATAAATTATCTGAAGTACAAAGTTTTTTCTGTCATGCTGATCAGATTAATGGCTGTGCTCACTCTTCTTTTAATGATTTACCAGTAACTTACAGTCAGCCATTAAAAGTGATTACCAGGCTGTGGGGAAGCAGCACAGGTTCTCCTGCTGTGACGACTGAAACCAGCCAGTATGATCAGCAGGGAAGGAGGATTTTTTATACAGATGTATTTGGTCGTTTAACTCGGGTGCGTTACTGTCCTGTAAGAGGAAACGTTGCTTGTCCTTCACAGTCTCGTAATTGGTTTTTTAGTAATTTAACAGAATCGGTTACCTTATATCCGGCGCATATAACAACAATAACGACCACCAGATTATTACCGATAATTACCCGTAATTATTATCGAAAACAATTTAATCATAGAGGAAATGGTTATATTCTGGTGTTGGATCATCAGGTGCAGCAAACTGGCAGCCAGGAAAAGATCACTACTCACCGTTACTACCATGACGCAGCGAATCTTTTAACTTATGGGTTATTAAAACGGCTTATTCTAACAGGTAACCAGCAGGGACCCTCTAAGATCAACTGTGTTGAAACGGATTATTATTATACAAAAAGTGCAAATGGCTATAGCAAAACAACACATAGTGCTGTCAGGTTGGAAGCTGGTCAACAAAGGCTCTCTGTATCAATATACTGAGAATACAGCTCCCCTTCGTTTGCAGAAAATAAGCACCAGCTGGAATAATCGCCCGCAGCTAACCCAAAAGCTTTACTATGATATAGTGGGTAATATGACAAAAGACGGTGAAGGCAACGATATTGTTTACAATGCTTATAATCAAATAATTAAAGTAACTCAGTTTGATGGACAGCAAATCAGTTATACTTATGATGGTTTAGGAAGAGAGTCCATGGAAAAAAGTACACAGGGAATTAATTATCTCATATATCGTGGAAATCATTTAGCTAATGAAAAAATTAGTAATCCCGGACAAACTGAGCATATTACTGGTTATCAGGAGATAGCCAAAACAATTGATGGGGCGCTTTACCAGTACAATGAGAGTAATTACAAAGTAGATGTCGTTAATATATTAATAAAATCAGAACAAAAAAGTAATATTTATAAACTTCAAAAGACTAATATCTATAGTCCTTATGGTATGGTGTGGCATCAAAAAACACAGGATGTATCTTTATATCAACGCAGTTTATTAGGATTTGATGGTGAGCGTACAGATCCGGCAACCGGCTGGCAATTTTTAGGTGGAGGTCACAAAACCTACAATCCAAAACAGCGCTGTTTTGTTAATGAAGATCCGGCTGGAGGAGGATATGCTTTTGGCAGTAATAATCCAGTTATGAACAGCGATCCTACAGGAGATATACCACAATGGGTTAGCACTGCATTTAAATGGGCAGGTTATATAAGCTCTTTTGGATTAAGTGCGTTACATGCAAGATGGACTAATATTGTAGGAGAAGTTATTAATACAGGTTTAACAATTGCTACTTTAGGTGCTTCTGCCTGTAGTTATGGTGCATTGTCGGGACTCGTAGTAACAGCAGGAGCAGCTCTTGCAGGCAGTGTGCCTGTTGCCGCTGCAGCAATACCAACTAATAAAGGACTCAACATAGCAGGGGCTGCTTAGGTGTTGCACAAATGGCGGCAATGGTGGCAACCTCAGCTATTGATGCCGGACTCTTTTTTACAAAGAAAGTACCATCATCAATGGCAAAAATGCTCACAGGTCGTGGGGATATTACACTGGAAGATCTTAATTTCCGCATGTTTAAAATGAGAGCACCTACAGGAAAAGTATTGTCGGTTTACAGATATAATATTAGAGAGATGTTAAAAGACCAAGGAATATTTCTGAATACTGATGGTGATTTCTTTTTCCTGGATTATTTTTATAAAATATGCAATTTGTGGAGAAGTCTCCGTTCTGCAGAAAATGATTTGATAGCTTGTGATACAGTATGCATGTTGGTTGCTGTTCACATAAATAGGATCTATCTGCATATAGATATTTTACAGGCTTTTCTGGATGTTAAATATGCTTTTATGAAATCAATAGCTGAAATAAAGCAGGGTTTAATGAATAATATGGTAAAAGCTATACCTGACAAATATATATGCTCTAAGTATGATTTTAGATAAAATACCCGGTGAATATCTTGCTTATGAGGATAATTCAGACATTTCACTGGAAAATATATTGAAACATACAGAGAGAGGTATTATTTTTGTACCCGCTCATGTTCAGGTTGTAATAAGATTACAAAATTCATGGATTACATATGAGTTTACAAACAGAAATATAACAATAATAGTAGGTAAACTTGAGATGATTGAAGAATCACTTTTTACCAATATTGATTCTCCCTCTAAAAGAAAAATTATAGCTTGTAAAAAATTAACAAATACGGACAGAGATATTTTCATAAGATAGACGCTATACAAGGAGCATAAAATTTTTATTCTGGTATCTGGATTAAATCACTGTGCAATAAAAATATTTTACTTTTGATATACAAAAAATAATTCATCACTCTTTTTGTAAAACATACTCAATATGCCGTACTTGTCAGACGATATAAAAATACAGGAAATTTTTCAATTAATGAAAAGGCAGCTCATATTTTCTGATGCTGCAACAAAGAAAAGAAATTTTTATCTTTTATTCTCACTGCTCATATTGTTGTTTTTATTTAAATCATTAAACTTATCTTCGTCTGTTATTACTTTTTTTGATCAAATCAAAAATAAAAGTTTTTGGTATCGATATAAAAAAGTACAATTACAAAAAAAGAATTCTTTTAACGATTTTTCTTCAAATGACAAAAAAACAAAGCAGTCAAAAAATATTACCAGAGTAGGTTCAGATGGAAGTTCACTCTGGTCTAACGCTTTTAACTTTAAAAAAATATGGGGAACACAGATTGATCCGCGCACGGGTATATTGAATGCTCATATTAGAGCAGGTAGTCTTCTAAGTAATTCAGGGCATGGTCCAAACATTGATCTGGAGATAAATTACAGTAGTAACGCATATGCTGATATAGATAAATTAGGGCAGGGTTGGAGATGGAATCTTACTCATTTCAACCTGATAACACATCAACTAACTACTTCTTCAGGACAAAATTTTTATTTAAAAAAAAATAATAATAGGAATGGGTTTCCTTTATATCACAAGATAAGAGACATCCAAATTAATATAAGAAACAGTTGTTTTATCATTACTTATGCCAATGGATTAAGAGAAATATTAAATCACGATGGCTATGAAACAGCATTTGAACAACAAGATGGATGGAAGGTACATTTTTTATATTATCCTGACAGTCATCTTTTACATTCTGTCGTTGATGATGAAGGACATAGTATTGTAATTAACTGGAAAAGAAGTGCCTTAACTGTTATTAGTAAAGGTAGCGAAGGACAATCGGTTTCGGTAGTTATCAATACATATGAGGGAACATTATATAATATTTTTCTTCCGTTACAGCAAAGTAATTCCGGTTATGCAATTCATTTCAGTTATACAAACAATCTAATCACTAAGATTACCTATCCGACTGGTTTAAAAAAAACATACGTCTACAATTGTACAGATGAGATGAAAATAAATCCGGATGGTAAAACGAATTTTGCTGTTTGTGTCGTTGTAAAGGAAACAGTCAATCCGGGTTCAGAGCAACCTGCTATGACGACCCGCTATCAGTATGCCAGTTCTAACAGTAATGACCACGACTATCTTGGTTTTAACTCCGGGCTGCAAATAGCAAACAACACATCCCTAGACAGACTTTTTGAAGCACCGGTTAGTTACACTTACAGCACTATAGAAGACAACGGTATTATCCGTGAATTACGTATTTATAATAAATATCATCTGTTGATTGATGAGCAAAAGATCAGTGATCATACGGGTAATAAATTATCTGAAGTACAAAGTTTTTTCTGCCGTGCTGACCGGATCAACGGTTGTGCCCATTTTTCTTTTGCTAATTTACCAATAACTTACAGTCAGCCATTAAAAGTAATTACCAAATTGTGGGGAAGCAGTACAGACGCACCTGCGGTAACGACTGAAACCAGCCAGTATGATCAGCAGGGCAGAATAACTTTAAATACAGATACATTTGGTCGTTCAACACAAACTATTTACTGTCCAGTCAGTGGTGACACTGCCTGTCCACCACAACCTCATGACTGGTTTTTTAGTAATTTAACAGAATCAGTTACTTTATATCCTGCACATGTTACAACAGTCACTACTTCCGGATTATTACCGGTAACTACCCGTAATTATTATCGAAAACAATTCAATCGTTGTGGAAATGATTATATTCTTGTGCTGGATCATCAGGTACAGCAAGCTGGCAACCAGGAAAAAATAATCACTCGTCATTATTATAACAATGCAGCTAATCTTTTAACTTATGGATTATTGAAGCAGCTGATTATAACAGATAACCAACAGAGGCTTTCTAAGCTTAATCGTGTTGAGACGGATTACTATTATACAAAAAGTACAGATGGCTATAGCAAAACAACTTATAGTGCTGTCAGACTGGAAGCTGGTAAAAGAAGGCTCTCTCCTGTGGTAACAACCAGTCTATTTACCAATCACATATTACAACGTGTTGACCCCTCAGGCAGGAATATCGTCCGCTATCACTATGATCAATGGGATCGTTTGGTACAAACTGATTATATAAATAAAATGACGTTTATTGTTAGTGCACATTATCAGTATATTGTCTCTCCTGCATTAAATCAGATAATTATTACTACTGTCAATAAAGTTCAGAGCAGAGTTGTTTTTGATGGATCAGGAAGACAGTTAATGAATTATAAAGAAGCTATTTCATCAACAGGAAAGGCAATACAGGGAAAATGGATTTTAACACGAAGAGTCATCTATGACAAATATGGGCGTGCAGCAATCCGACTTATTTACATTACTGACTCATTAGGAAAGATAAATACACTGAAGACAACAGAAGATTACGATGATTCAGGCAGAGTAATCCGCATGCATTTTCCTTGTGGAGAAACAATGGTTACTTTATATAATGATGCTGATCGTTGTGTAATGAGTTATCATCAAAGTGCTCGCATAAAACGCTCTGCTATTTCAGTAACACAAAGCAATGTAATATATAAACCAATAAGACAGTGGGTATTTCCAGCAAGTGATAAGCCACTGCCTTCACTGCATACGTTGTGTATTATGCAGGATCAGGAGATAGCATTATCTGGTGGTCGTATTAATAAAATGAGTTATGATGCTTTTGGTCGTTTGATAGCAGCAACAGATACACTCAGACGTGTTGTAAAAAAATATTATAATGCTTTTAGTCAACTGACAGACGTCATTAATTCTGTTGGTGACATTGTACATTATGTATATGATATCAACGGGCACATCATTCGGTCCTGGTCTCGCTCCGTATTCGGTGGTAATTATCTGTTGTCATCTGCTGAATATAATGCTGCCGGAGACTTATTATGGCAAGCTGGAGAAGATGGAAAACGAACAACATTTACTTATACTGAAGATGGAAAGCCTCTTTCTTCAACAACACCAGCAGGACACACAACTTCAGTAAAATACGACAAATTCGGAAGACCTATTGCTAATTTACTGGATGGAAAATTTCAGTTACAAATAAGTTATGATCCTGTAACACAACTGATAACCAGTCAAACTGATATTACCGGGAA
>JAPORK010000139.1 GCA_026710285.1 Endozoicomonadaceae bacterium
TAAAATAGTTATTTCAGATAATTTCATTAATACTATCCTTGTCCGTGGGCTGAGCTTGTCGAAGCCTGGACAGAAACGCTTAGGTTTTAACCTCTCTCAGGCTTCGACAAGCTCAGCCCACGGTGCGTCCGGCAAAGGTTAGTATTCAGCAGCAGACACAATAAATAATAAGGTGAACACTACCGAAAATATCAGGCTTCCCGGAAGAACAACCCATTTAATTTATGAAATCCAAATGGAGATCGCGGGAATGTAGGTTTTAAACAGCATAAAAATTATTCTTTCTTGCATTTGTTTTCACTATAAAAAATAGTAGTTACTGAAATTTGTATTCAAGAAAACATACTGTTCAGTACATCATTATTTCTGTATTTAGCAAAAGCAAGCCAGGCAACAGGAACAATGAACAGTGAAAATAATGTACCCAAAAATAATCCCCCTGCCAAAACTACACCAATATTAAAACGACCAACAGAGTCTGCTCCTGTTGATATAATCAGTGGCAATGTCCCAATAATCATTGCCAGAGAAGTCATTAAAATAGGTCTGAAGCGTATTGCAGCTGCTTGTAAAATAGCTTTTATTGCAGGGATATTTTGTGCAGATAACTTATTAGCAAACTGAACAATTAATATACCATGTTTGGTTACCAACCCAATGAGAGTTAACAAGCCAATGTTTGAATAAACATTAAGTGTTCCTTTAGTTAACCAGAGCATAAATATAGCACCCACAATCGTCAGAGGTATCGTTAGCATAATAATGAATGGATCAACAAAACTTTCAAATTGTGCAGCAAGAATCAAATAGATAAAAATAAGTGCTAAAAATAAGAAAAATCCGGTACTTGTTTGAACATTATTCATCTGTTCAATACCTCCACCATAAAACATATTTTGCTCACTGTTAAGTAGTGGAGTAACTATTTTTGTAACATCTTCTTCAATATTACTCAGAGAATGACCAGGTACAACAGACGCATGGATAGTGACCGAACGCTGCCGCTGATAACTTTCAATATTAGGTGTAGTTGTTTGTCGCTTTATTGTTATTAATTCAGACAAAGGAATCATTTTATTTTTACTGCTTGTAGTTGTTTTGACATAAATGTTACTCATAACATCAAAACTACCAAGATATTGTCGATTTAGTTGAGCTTTAACATCATAACTATAACCGTCTTTTGCTTTAATACGGGTAATATGTGGACTGATACCCATCATCGTATTTAAGCTATTTTGGATATCTGTGAGACTAACTCCAAGTCGTGCTGCTAAATCTCTCTTAACAGTAAAATGAAATTCAGGTGTATTATAAACCAGAGAACTTTGTACATTTTGTAGCGCAGGATAACGTTGTAATTTTTTAACAACGGTATCAGCTAAATTTTTTAGATCAGTAGGATTAGTGCCTTGATTTAATGTGGTTAGCATAAGATAAAACTGATTTGAACCAATACCATAATCAACCGGATTAGGTATATTAAGCGAAACAGTAAATCCAGGAACAGCATTATTTATTTTTGGTGATAGTTTTTCGACAATCTCTTTAGCACCCGGTCGCTTATCTAATGATTTTAAAGTAATAAAATTGACGGGTGATGAAATATAGAAAGAAACAATATCTGCAAAGTATTTTTCTTTACGAAGTTGCTCATCAAGTAATGCCATATTTCTATTAATATAGCTTTGATTAACAGATGGAGGTTTTTTAATGGTTGTTTGTAAATAGCTAATATCTTCTATAGGAATAAGCTCTTTACCGGTTACTTTATAGATAAAAAAACCTACTATCATGCAGATAATAACAAGTAAAAGGACATATTTTTTTCTTTGTAGTATACAAACCAGCAAGGAAATATATATGTCGTTTATTTTTTTTATATAAGTTTCAAGATTTAATGCAAAAGAAGGACTTCTGTTGACAGGTCGTAAAAGATAAGCACACATCATGGGAGATAATGTAAGTGCTACAAAACCTGATATTAATACAGCGCCTGCCAATGTAAAAGAAAACTCTCTGAAAACTGTAGCTGTAAACCCATGGGATAACCCAACAGGAATGTAAACAACTATAAGCGTCAGCGTTATTGCGATAATTGGGAAAACTAATTCTTTAGAACTAATTATCGCAGCTTTAAATGGAGTAACACCTTTTTCAATATGTCGGTTTGTATTTTCAACCACTACAATCGCATCATCAACAACTAAACCAGTGGCTAACACCAGAGCAAGCAGACTGATGATGTTGAGTGTAAAATTAAACATTAACATAATTGCAAAACTGGCAATAAGGCAAACAGGTATCGTTATAACAGGGATAGAAGCCATCCGCAGTGATCCTAAAAATATAAATATGATCACCATAACAAGAATAATGGCTTCAATGATAGCCTGCCAACATTCATTAATTGATCTTTGAATAAATGCAGCCTGATTATAAGTATTTTGTACTTCAATATGTGCTGGAAAATTTTTTTTAATATTATCCATCACATCAAGTACCTTTTTAGCTATAGCAACAGGATTAGCCAGAGCAAAAGGTCTAACCTCAAGAATAATACCTTGTCTTCCATTAACATATACCTGCTGAGGAATCAGATCATGAGTTCCCCACTGTACATCAGCAACATCTTTAATTTTCACAGGTTCATTGTTTTCGTAGCGAATAATTAAATTAGCAAAAGCTTCGGGTGTTTTTAGTAAAGTATCAGATACCAGGGCATAACTTTTATCTTTGCTGATAATTGATCCCGAATTAATTTCAATATTATTAGCAGTAACTATGTTGTTAATATCAGAAGCTGTTACATTGAGTTGTGCCATTTTTATAGGATTTAACCATAGCCAAAGCACTTTATCTGTTTGCCCAAAACAAGGTAGTGCACCTACACCAGAGATATTTCTTAGTTTGGGAATAACCTTATTAGTAATATATCGGTTTAATTGAAAGGTAGTCAGTTCATCAGAGAAAAAACCAAATGTTAATGTAGGTATAATGCTGTAATTAACACCAGAATTATCAGAAACAGAAGGAGGCGAAGGCATATCAGGTAGCTGTGATTGTATACTGGCAATCTTATTTCTTATCGCTTCAATGACTTCAAAATAATTCCTCTTACTATCAATCATTACTGTTATATTCGATGATCCACTATTACTACTGGTAGCTGAAATTTTTGTTATACCATTGATACCTGTAATTGCATTTTCAATAACCTGACTCACTTCATTATACATGAATGAAGCAGTAGCACCAGGAACATGCACATATATATTTGCTCTGTGTTGTTTAAATACAGGAAAATAGCGTATTGCTAAATCTTTAAATGAAATTAATCCTGTGATAATAAGAGACAGACTCAATACTGTCGCAAAAATCGGATGACGTATACACACCTCAGGTAACTTCATAAACTTTATCCTGTTGTTATTATTTGTTTACATGAAGCTTTTTCATATAATACGATAGTAATCAACTGTCAGTTTTATTAACTCCGGATATATCAAAATAATCAATTCTATTCCGGAATTTTTAAGTTATAAATACATATTTATTCATCTGATAGTGAGAAAATTTTAGTATATCATTGTGTATTTTTTATTTTATCATTTGAATGAATTTTATCTGGGATCTCCTGTTTTTTGCTATTTTTTTCAACGTTGTCAGGATTTATTTTTTTTATATTATTTAATTTTAACTGTTCATTTTTTTGATTTACAACAGGATTTTGTTTGTATTCCTTTGAGCTTTTTTCTGCCAGGTCAGATTTTATTTCTGTAACAGAATCTTTTTTTGTGTTATCAGCTATCAGTTTTGTTTTTGTAGCTTTCTGAATAGATTTTGTAACGATTTTTTTGGATTTTACGATACGAGTACTAATTTTTACCAGTGTACCTTCACTCAATTTTTGTACACCATTGACAACTACTTCATCACCATATTTTAATCCTTTCAGTATTACAACATTGCCATCATCAGTAAATTTTCCTGTTAATATATTTTGTTTATAAGCTTTATTATTATGGATGATATATACATAGCTACTATTTTTATCAACAACAACTGACTTTTGGTTAATAACAAGCATATTCCTTCCGGGGTTTAAAATATGATTGACGTGCACAAGTTCACCAGGTGATAATTTATGATTATTATTTTGTAGCAGTGATTCAACTTCGAACTGACCGGTATCAGGATCTATTGTAGGAGAAATATAAACAACTTTTCCGGTAAATGTCATATCAGGCCAGATTTCTGATTTAACTAATACTGACTGTCCTGTACATACAGCACCTTTTTCTTTTTGGCTTAAATAATAACTTACTTTTAATGGATTAAGTTGTACCAGATTGACAACAGGCATTCCTGCTTTTATTTCTGCACCCACACTAAAATTATATTTGCTCAGTGTACCTGAGAAGGGTGCAGGCAATGAAAGTTGCTGCTGCTGTTCAAGTACACTTGCATATTGTGCTTTAGCTACTTTCAGCTGTGTACTGATACTAATGTAATCCTGTTTAGAAAAAACACCACTATCCTTTAAAAGCTCATAACGCTTATAATTGGATTGTGCTTCATTGAGATTAGCTTGTGCAGAAGCAAGTTGTGAGATAATAGTACTGTTATCAAGTTTTGCTACAACATCATTCTTTTTAACACTGTCTCCGTTGTGAAAAAATTTTTGTGCAAGATGTCCGTCAACAAGAAAGCTCAAAGCAGTTGATTTCACAGCAATGAGTGTACCCATTGCAGAGATATATTCAGGAATTTTTTGATAGTCAACCTGCTCAGTATCTACAGTGACTTCTGTTTTTTCTGGTTTTTCATTTTTCTGAAGCGCTGTAACATTGTAAAAAAAAAGACAACCAATGACCATAAAAATGATTGCTTTAGAATATTCCCCCAACATTTTTTTTAGCATGTTTGTCCTCTGTATTTAAAAGTGCAAAATAATACTAAGTCATAAATAAATATTCAATCTTTTTGGCATATGCTTGTAATATGAGTTTATTGCAAATAATATATTTAAAACTTAAGAGATGATAATTATAGTTAAATTTTGATAAAAAGTAACAGTATAATTTACAGACAAGATGTTTACCTGTCACTGTTAAAAGCACCTAAATATTTGCCAAAAAGTGAATAATGATCTGTTTTGTTAGAATTATTATGTTGAGTCAGAAATTGCGAACAATTTCCAGATTATCAAAAATTCAGCATTTTTAAATTGAACAAATACAGAATAGAGGTTACGGACTGAATATTATCCTGAAAGATAAAACAGCATAAAAAGCAATGTCGTATTAATGATGATATTTCGATTTACAAGCTAATTGTTTTTTCAGCCTTTTAAAAAAGACTGTAATGACTCAATCTGATTAGCAGTCAAACTCAATAAAAACTGTTTTTGTGTAATTACTATCACACAATACCAATATGAAGTGCTTCTGTACATTAAATGAATACAGTCAAATAATTCAACCTGTTACAGAACACTTTTTGACTAAGTTTTAAAAAGAACAGAAAAAATGAAGAAAACAACATCTACATTAACAGACTAAAAAAAGTGATTAATAAAATCTACTCTACAATATACCAATATTTTTATTTTGAGTATGTGTTTTTATATGCTATTCTTTGAATAAAATTTGACGAGCGTAATTAACAATACGTTCTTTTTATCATCTTCCTGTACGGTTGTTAATCTCAAAAAACAAATTTAACATTATATCTTCAATACTCTTATAAGTTATTAAACAATGAAAGGCATTGTTATTTATTGACAGTAAAAAGTATGATAATCCCACATAAAAATCAATTTTTTTGTTATTGTTTAATATTAAATTTAACCCTTATATTACTCTGCTATACAGAAAATCTATTTTGCACCGTATCCCATGAACTAAAAGATTCAGACAATAAAAACATTGGCTATCTTTATAATTTGTATAACAAATCTGATAAGACTCTGTATCAACACTATCAACAATCTTTCCTTAATTTAAAAAAACAACAATCGGTTAACTTGTCCGGACCTAACAAATCAGAACTATGGTCTAATGCTTTTAATTTTAAAAAAACATGGGGTACTACTGTTGATCCACGAACAGGTATCCTCAGAGCTCATGTAAAAATAGGCAGCATGCTTAGTAATTTAGGTCATGGTCCCAATATTGATCTTGAAGTTAATTATAGTAGTAATGCTTTAGCTAATCCGGATGGACTAGGAACAGGGTGGAGTCTGAATCTGACACACTTTAATCTGGTTACACATCAGCTCTCTACATCCTTTGGTCAGGTTTTTCAGCTGCAAAAAAAATCAGATGGTCTTTGGTGGCCAATGTACCATAAACTTCATGACCTATATATTCAGGGAGATATTAAAAGTCATTTTATTATTACTTATGCGAATGGCTTACGGGAAACTCTAAATCATGAAGGCTATGAAGTTCGTCTGGAACAACAGGATGGATGGAGTGTTTATTTTAGTTATATTTTAGGTACCCATATGCTTCAATCAGTAAGAGATGATGAGGGGCATATTATTATACTGCAAAGGACAAATAACAAAATTTTAATTATTAGTGAGGGGAGTACTGGTAAATCAGTTGTTGTTTTAATTCATAAAAAAAATAATGAAATATACAATATTACACTTCCTTTGTCTAATGAGAATACCGCTTTTGGCATTTATTTTCATTATATGCGACATTTTATAAGTGGTATTGATTATCCAACAGGATTAAAGAATCTGATCACTTATAATTGTACTAATGAAATAAAAACTACTGTAGGCAGCACTTTACAACGTCATGCATTATGTGCAGTTGTCCGGGAAACAACTGATCCGGGTTTTAACCAACCGGTAATGGTTAGCCGTTATCGATATGGTACAATGAA
>JAPORK010000169.1 GCA_026710285.1 Endozoicomonadaceae bacterium
GATGTTAATACAAAGGATAAAAGTGGTAACACTGTATTTACACTTACAAATAACCCAACAATACAGGAGATGATTCCGGGCATAAATAACAAAATAACAATAAGTAAAAGTCCCAGTAATAGGACTACAAACAAAACTTCCATTTAAAAAAACGGACCTTGTTCATGCAATTTATCTGATTGATTTATAATAAAAAATGAATAGATCAACAGAGACATTGCCATATTTATGAGCAGAATTATTTATTTTAAATCTCCAGCCAGCTTTTCTGATCCATTAGAAGATCTGTTGAAAGCAGGTACCCGCCAGCTGATCATCCGAAACCGGTAAATAGCTCAGATAGTGCAACGATCATAAAACTGTTCTGTTATTCACTCTCTGAATACATTTCTTTTTTTATTAAAACTGTTGTAACAGCAAGACGTTTTGTGTTTATCAAAATACTAAATTGATATTAGAATGACAAATTATTTTGCATAAAATAGTCTTTTGTGTTTAGTTATAAAATCTTCTTATACCATATTGAAAGAGGTGGGCAGACCACAATACCAGTGACTGCCCGGTTTATGTATGACTTCAGGCAGATCAGATACATTATGTTGGATCCAAAATTATTACGCACAAAACTTGATGAAGTAGCCGCTTGTTTAAAAAAGAAAGGCTTCATTGTAGATATTAATCAGCTGCAACTATTAGAAAAAGAACGTAAATCTTTACAGGCTAAAACTGAGCAACTTCAGTCTGAGCGCAAAGCAGGCTCTAAAAAATTTGGATTGCTCAAAAGCAAAAATGAAGATACTTCAGCATTAAAAAAACAACTGGATGATATTACAGAAACCATGAAAGCATCAGAAGTTGCGCTTAAAGAGCTACAGATTAAGCTGGATGCTATTTTAATGAATATTCCTAATCTTCCACATGAGTCGGTTCCTGAAGGTGCCAGCGAGGAAGATAATGTTGAAATTCGCCGCTGGAAAACACCAACAGATTTTAACTTCAAGCCGCTTGATCACATAGAACTGGGTGAAAAATACGGGCTGGATATTGAGGCTGGCGCACGTCTTTCGGGCTCCCGCTTTATTGTTTTACGTGGTCCTGTTGCCCGTTTGCATCGGGCGCTGTCGCAATTTATGCTTGATGTTCAAACTAAAGAACATGGTTACGAAGAACATTATACGCCTTACCTTGTTCACGCCAGTGCACTGGAAGGTACCGGTCAGCTGCCTAAATTTGAACAGGATATGTTTAAAACAACAGCGACAGAGCAGGGTGAGCCACACTATCTTATCTCTACCGCAGAAATTTCCCTGACCAATCTGGTGCGCGGACAAATTCTTCCAGAACAACAACTACCACTACGTTTGACTGCACATACGCCGTGTTTTCGCAGTGAAGCCGGCAGTTACGGACGTGATACCCGCGGCATAATCAGGCAGCATCAGTTTGATAAAGTTGAGATGGTACAGATTGTCCATCCTGACAAATCTTTTGCTGTACTTGAAGAAATGGTGGTACATGCAGAAACCATTTTACAACGTTTAGAGCTGCCTTACCGGCTTGTTTCTTTGTGTGGTGGCGACCTTGGATTTAGCGCAGCTAAAACTTACGATCTTGAAGTCTGGCTTCCGGGACAACAAAAATATCGGGAAATTTCATCAGTTTCAAACTGCACCAACTTCCAGGCACGCCGCATGCAGGCCCGCTTCCGCAACAGTAAAACCAATAAACCTGAACTGGTGCATACACTCAACGGTTCCGGACTGGCTATCGGGCGAACCATGGTAGCTGTAATAGAAAATTATCAGGATGAGGAAGGTCGGATTCATATCCCCGAAGCATTACAGCCTTATATGGATGGTTTGAAAGTTATCAGCTAAGGGACAAACATGTTTATTGATAAAGTTATCAGCAGAGCAAACCAGATTAATTCCAGGCTCTGCATCGGATTAGATCCGCACTATAAAATCATAATCAAACAACTGGGTTTTAGCAGTGTGTTTAAATTTAACCAGGCGATTGTTGATGCCACTTATGATCTTGCTTTGTGTTATAAACCGCAAATTGCACATTATAGCGCCTGCTCTCTGGAAAAAGACCTTGAACAAACCATTGAATACATCCATAACAAAGATGATAATCTTACCGTTATTCTTGACGCAAAACGGGGCGATATTGGCAGCACTGCTGAATATTACGCACGGGAAGCGTTCAGCAGATTTAATGCTGATGCCACAACCGTTAATCCTTATTTAGGTGCAGAAAGCATTAAACCTTTTTTAAGTGATCCGACCAAAGGCGTTATTGCACTGATCAGAACGTCCAATCCATCATCTGCTGATATTCAGTGTCAGCTTATCGGGCATGAACCGCTTTATCAGTACATTGCGAAATTACTGATCAAAGAAACAGCTGATAATCCTAATCTGTTATTCGTGATGGGTGCAACGGATACTGAAGCTATACAGCGGATACGATCTGATTTTTTGAATCACTGGTTTTTAGTACCCGGAATAGGTGCTCAGGGTGGCAGCCTGACTGATACCATAAAAGCAGGAGGAACTAATCTGATTATTAACGCCACACGTTCGGTTATTTATCCGCAGTGGGATGGGAAAGGTGACTATTTTGAACAAGTCAGAAACGCAGCAACAAAGCTACATCAGCAAATTAATAGCCTTATATCCCGGTCCTGAAGCTGTCTTTTATAAACAAATTCTTGGATAACAATTCATATTATTCAGGTGAGCGGACAAACAGGCGTAAACAGGAGCAGATAGATTTAGATAAGATCAACTTTCGAATAACTTTAATACAACTCCATCCGCTGGTTGAGCTTGTCGAAGCCCGGAGCATAGAGGCTTGGACAAGCTTAGCCCACGGTTTTATGACAAAAAGCCTAGTATTAAAAGTGATAAATATGGATGATAAAAATAGGTCAGATGCAAAAAAACGGAGTAACTCTAATCACCTTTAGCTGACAAAACATTAACAGACCCTAAGTTAATGCGCTAAAGGTAGAATACCTCAATGGTTTAGCAAAAGCGACCAGAGAGGCAAGCTTATTGTGACTGTATTGCACCGATTTATTCAAAGAATCGATACGTTTTAAAAATCTTCCGTAACCTTTAACCGCTAATTTTGCGCATTAATCCTTTGACCGGTAATGCCTGAATTGTCACCATCCATAAGGTAAAGGTAGGTTAATACAACCTCTTGTGGAGAAACTAATGACATCGGGTCTTCATCCGGATAAGCTTGTGCACGCATAGCTGTTCTGACTCTGCCAGGATTAATTGTATTAATACGTAAAGAGCTCAATTGTTTCTCTTCATCAGCTAGCAATTGTGCTAATCCTTCTGTTGCAAACTTAGAGACGCAATAAGCACCCCAGTTAGCCCGACCCTGAATGCCAACATTGGAGGAGGTAAAAATGACAGAACCATTTTCGTTTTTACGCAGCAGAGGAAGCAATGCCCGGGTAAGCAAAAATTGTGCATTAACATTGACCTGCATCACTTCTGCCCACACTTCAGGGCTATATTCTCCCACAGATTTTCGCTCTCCGAGTAATCCTGCATTATGGACTAAACCATATAACGGATAAAAATTATTTTCTATCTGTGTAGCAACTGCAACATAATCAGCATAACAGTTACTGTTAAGATCAAATACAACAGGTGTCGCTGCCGGATAACCTGCTGCCTGTATCTGATGACAAACCGCCTGAAGTTTATCAGCGGTGCGTCCAAGCAGGATAACCTGCGCTCCATATTTCGCATAAGCGATTGCAACAGCTTTACCAATACCAGCGCCGGCACCGGTAACAAGAATAGTACGGTTTTTTAATAAATCGTTCTTCGGTATATAATTTTTCATCATTCAAATTGTACATAATTAATAAATTTGCAAGTAAGGCAGAGTCAAATTTGAAAAATAAGCGTATAAACGGCTATCAAAAAGCAAGCATTAAGGCTGTTTCCATTGATTCTGTTCCAGCCAGTATAAAATATCTGCCGGATTTTTTGCATTATAAGTTGCACCCCAACGGTAAGGATCTTCATTTTCCTGCACATAACCATATATTGCTGAGATGGTCAGCATATGTGCACTTTTGCCTGCAATAATATCACGCTGGTGGTCTCCTATATAGACACAGCACTCAGGCTGACATCTGAGAGTTTCACAAGCTTTTAATAAAGATTGAGGAGAAGGTTTGGGTTTATCAACGTCGTCTGATGCAACAAGCACTCTGCACTGTTCGATAATTTTTGTCTGTTCCAGCAATATCTCGGCTAAATGTCTCAGTTTATTCGTAACCACACCCCAGGGAATTGCTTTTTCATACAGCTCATTAAGCAGTGTCGTTATACCTGGATACAGGCAGGATGTACATTGCTGACTGATTTTTTGCTTATAAATAGTCAGATATTGCTCTTTTAATTCAGAAAATTGCGGGTGATGTGTCGTTATTGAAAAGGCACAATTTAATAGACCAGCCACTCCTAAAGAAACATATTTTTTTACTTCCTGTATGGGGATTGATGGTTTATTGTGCTTGCTTAAAAGTAAATTCAAAGCAAAGGCTAAGTCGTTAAACGAGTCGATAAGTGTACCATCTAAATCAAAAAATACAGCTTGTATTTCTGTATCTGCTTTGGTAAATTTTTTATTCATTGACAACACTGGCTAAAATAATTTTTATTAGCCTCTTGTCGTATGCATGATATAATTAACACCAAGCTCTCCTTCTTTTAAACGGTATTGTTTTGTTATTGGGTTGTATGTCATGCCTGTCATATGTTTAACAGTAAGACCATTGGAATGGCAGTCATTGGCAAGTGTATGCGGGGAAATAAACTTACTCCATTGGTGCGTACCTTTGGGAAGCAGTTTTAAAATATACTCAGCACCTACAATCGCAAACAGCCATGATTTTGCGGTTTTATTAATTGTGGAAAAAAAAACATGTCCTCCTGGTTTAACCAATTGTGCACAAGCTTCAACAATAAAAGCAGGTTGCGGAACATGTTCTAGCATTTCAAGACAAGTAACAATATCAAAGCTTTCAGGTTGTTCGCTGGCAAGGGCTTCTGCTGTTATCTGACGATAATTGACAGAAACACCAGAATCAAGACTATGCAGTTTAGCCACCTTCAATGGTGCTTCACCCATATCAATGCCGGTTACACAGGCACCACGGATCGCCATAGCCTCGCTAAGAATACCGCCACCACAACCAACATCCAATACAGTTTTGCCATTTAACCGGGATTTTTCATCAATGTAATTGAGGCGTAACGGATTAATATCGTGTAATGGTTTAAATTCACTATTTTTATCCCACCACCGGCTGGCAAGTGCTTCAAATTTTTTAATTTCTTCAGGATCGACATTTTCTTGTGCTGAAAAATCATCTTGTTTCATTTTTTCGACACCAGGGCGTTACAAAAAAAATTATACTCATGAGTATTATGCGAACACTTATAATCTTTTGTCCAGAAAATATTTAATTTATCCTGAGAAACAGTCCTTCAGAGTGATATGAGCAGTCTTTGTATGTTCTTATCTGACACGCCGTAAAACTCCGTCCTTCAGCTGTCTCTTAGTCACATTTTTCAAGCTCTAATTTTTATCCTGGCAGGTTGCTTGCTACTGAATACCAGTCTTTTTGGCATAAACCAGTGGGCTGAGCCTGTCGAAGCCAAGAGGTCAAAAGCAGCCGGGCTTCGACAGGCTCAGCCCACGGTGTATTCAGTAAAGGTTTATATATTCAGCAGAAAATAAAACTGTGAACAAAAATCGGCACTTAAAAAATGTGACTAAGAGACAGCTTTAAGAAAGGGAGGATGTCAACAATATACATATATAAGCTTATGCAATTCCTGCCGGAATGACGTAGGTGTTTCAACACCAGTGGGTTAAAAGTAGAAA
This sequence comes from Endozoicomonadaceae bacterium, assembly GCA_026710285.1. GTDB lineage: Bacteria > Pseudomonadota > Gammaproteobacteria > Pseudomonadales > Endozoicomonadaceae > JAPORK01. The sequence goes on from JAPORK010000169.1 coordinate 5,932, forward strand.
TTTTATTATTCTGTCAAAAACTCCAATTAGGATTGTGTAGGAAAGGCAGTGAAGGACAGGATGCCTGATAAAAAAAAGGTCTGTCGATGTGGACAGACCTTTAATATTGGTGGAGGCGGCGGGATTTGAACCCGCGTCCGGCAATCCGCAGCCATTGGCTCTACATGCTTAGAGCTGCCTTTAGTTTAACTTTATGATGACCCAGCAGTCAGGGTGCCATAAAGCGAGACTGATAAAAGTTTAACCTGGTAACGTCAGACAGCATTACCTGAGGCGATCCTGTTTAAGATGACAACCCGAAAACCAGCCAACAGACAAACCGGATGGATTGCGACGTCACTGTTTCTTAAGCAGTGATTAAGCAGCCAGTCTTACTGGAGCTGCTGCGCCGAAAGTTGCGTCGTTTTTGGCAACTATAAAATTGTAACATTTGGTCACGGAAGTTGTTACCCTCCCGACATGCACCGCAGGTTTTGTAACCACCGTCGAATCCTAATCGCCCCCTTAGTTTGAAACCTTAAGTCGGTTCTTAGTTTAACCCATTAAACCAACAAACTGCAACTATTATTTTTATATAACAGGTTATTATAAACTCGGGTTAAGATTTTTGGTTGGATAATAAGAGCGCTTGCTTTTAAAAGTCAGATAGTGCTTAAACTTCAGAAAAAATACCCAAAATTATCGCAGGGTTACCACTGAATGGTTAGCATGCAACCATCTCACTATGTTGCACATCACAACTTCAGTGAATCTTTGCTTTGTGATGTTACAGGCTGTTCCGGGATTGATAAAAATTGATTCAAAGTTGTTGCACTACTAGTTCTGCTTGAAATTACGACACCATTTGCCATTAAACAATACTTCGGACAGTTTTTAAAAGCCTACTATGAGTTAAACTGTAAACTATTGATTTTTAAAGATATTCTTTCAAACAAGATAAAAAATAAATCCTTTT
>JAPORK010000149.1 GCA_026710285.1 Endozoicomonadaceae bacterium
CTCCCAGCTGACACCAAGGCATATCAGCGTTAAAATAACACCCAGTGAAGTTATAGAATAACTGAGCAGCGTCGTTGCAGCATAGCTGTTTCCATGGGGTATTTTAAGACGTGAAAGCAATGTGATTTCAAGTAATCCGGGTAAGTTCCTTGCTAACAATAAAGTTGTTGCAAATACAATAATTGCCCAGATGACACTACTGAGATAAAGGTGAAAAGTGTTTCCGTCAGCATTATAGGTCCACAGAGTCAGCGAGTTGATCACACCCAAAACGCTGGAAAAATTTTTCCATACCCAGTAAAAAAGTACAGCAAAACCAACAATCAGAGCCGCGTTAAGTAAACGTAATGATTGCTGGTTGACAGTGGCCAAATCCAGAGCAGGTTCTTCAAACGGTTTGTTTTCTGTCGCTGTAAATTTTTTTACTGCTCTTTGATAGGCCAGTCGATGTTCTCCAATATTAATACTACGAATAGCCAGCGCCTGTAACAGAGAAAAAGCACCGATCAACATTAAAGTAGCAAGAATTTGATGTTCCAGAATGAGTGCAGTATAGTAATATCCCATAGCAATTAAAAATGCCTGCACTAAAGAGAGTCCCGGTAATAAAACAAGCATCAGACCATGGGCAATTTTTGAACCCAGCAAATAATGAAGTTTCCTTAATAACATAAAAATAAGCCAGCCCTGCATTACAGTTCCCAGCATCAGCAATATCATACCCAAAATATCCTGATCCAGCTCCCACGGCTGTTTTTCTGCGATATTAACCAAAAAAATCATTGGGACCAGTAAGCGTTTCAGTCGGTTGAGCTGTTGTTGCAAACGGTAGCAATATTGTGTAGACCAGTGAAAATGTATATGAGCAATACTGTCAGACTTTAAAATATGTCCAAAAAAAGAAAAAACAATCCATGCTGTCGCTGCCCATAATATTCCATTCCCCACAACAACTAAATTTTCCTGTGCAGAAATAAAAAGTAATAAAGCAATAACAATAAAAATCATTGCTATCGGAATAACAAATAACAGCGATAAAAGTAGAGCTGCGGGTGTTAATAATAATGAATCTTTATTGATATGACCTATACGATGGACCATCGTTTTTATCCATTTAGAAAGAGTATTACGCTTCAGATAAAGATATGCGCAACATAATGTTACGAGTAGCAATATAAGCCAGTGATTGTAAATAATAATACTTACACCAACAACACTACTCTTCCATGGAATTGCATTTAGCTCATTCCATGCTTTATAAGGCAGATGGATAAACCAGCTAAAATTAACAGGAGGACTGCTAACTATCCAGAAGAGTCTTTGCCGCAGAGATTCATACAATGCTTTACTTTGTACATATAATTTTTGCTGATCAATTTGTAATGTAATTGCTGTCAACAATAATTTACCTGTATTTGAAGAAAGACTATCTAAAAGCTTTATCTGGTCATCAACCAACATTCTTGCTTCTGCATACTCTTTATTGCTTAGAATGGCGCCCTCTCCCTTTTTATCAATAAATTCATCAGATGCATTAAGATACTGACGCTTCTGATCATACTGAAATTTTTGCAGGCGATAATCGGTAATTTTTTCTGCAAGCTTATGATCAACAACAATATTAGGCAGGTGCATTAAACTTTCACGCAATGTTCTTGCCAGTAAAACACCGGTACCAACCAGACTTGTCTGCAGATCAATATCCTGTCGAATTTCATATATTGTTTTTAACTGGTTTTGGATTGTCTCTGACATATTTGTCAGCTCTGTAGTCTGCTGGGTCACTTTTAATAAGACCTGACTAAAATGCGTATTTTCTGTTCTCAGCTGTTGTAGTAAGGTTGCCTGCAGCAAACTGTTTTGTGTTGTTTGCGTCTTTTCTGTTTTTTCAATGATTGCCTGATTAATCGCTTGCCTTTTTTCACTAACAATTTTTTTCAGGTGTTGAATTTCCTGCTCAACATTATCTAATTTAAGTGATAAAAATTGTTTCTTAAGGGTTAAAAACTCTAAATGTAAACTGTTTATTTTTATCTCTTCAGTTAACACTTCGTTTTGACTCTCAATAAATAAAATTTCAGCAGACAGAGCCATATTTTTCTGTTCCTGTGATGCAAAATCTGCTTCTTCTTTTAATTTTCGTATTGCTGAAAGTCGATCATAGTTTTGTGCCAGTTGCTTTTGATTCAATTCTGGTATTGAACGTTCAGCTAATATTTCGCTATTAATAGATACCAATGTCTTTTGTAAATATGCCAGCGTATCTTTCTTTTTATTGAGCTGTTTTTCCAGAGCTTCAACTGAAGTTTTATCATATTTTGCCGCCAGTATATGTTCAGAAAACTGAACAGTTCCTTTTATTTGTTCTTTATATTTTACAATTTCTTCCGGCCACAAGAGTTCATTTTTTTTGAGAAGAACTAATTTTTCCTCTTCAAGCTGTGTTTTATCTATAAACTCCTGAATAATATTATATGCTTCCTGTTTTGGTTCTTTGTTGTCTGCTGCTTTTGCTTTAAATTCTTTAAGTGCTTTCAAAATAATATCTTTTTGCACGCTGTGTAATTTATAATCAGATAACACATCTGCATGAGCTGTAGAAATAAACACAACCATAAAAACCAATAAAAAAAACCAGCGAGTGAAATATTTTTTTCTCATTATCTTGCTGTGCCTTAATTCCATAAGTGTTACCCGATTAAAAACAGTACTGTTTTTTTGTATTTTATAAAAGTGTTATATACAGGTAAAGTTGTCTAAAAACATTCTGTTAGCTGCATATTTAAGTTTATCAGTTTTTATCTTCAGTGAACGCCATTAATATTATATTTTCAAATATTTATTTTTTTACAGATAATATTCAGTGCTTTTAAATTTAATACTTCCGTCAATTTTTAATAGCTTCCAGGTTGTAAACAACAGATACGTCGATTTATAAGGAATTTTAATCTATGCGCTTTGTAAAATATTTAAAATTAACAAATTGCAAATTTTTCCAGGCTATTGAAAATACAGCCACCATTAAATGACGACAAGCTTAAATTAAATAAATCATTCTGTTTTTCTGCAGTAATTTATATTGCTTTTTATACTACTCTGTATGTTTTTATCTCAAACAATCTTATATTTTTAAATTGTATTCTCTTTGTCTTTTCTAATCAAGGATACCTGTAAGCCTTTCTCTTATATGCGTATTTGTCTGTGTGAAGAAAATCTGTGAACTTTTTCTGGACTCCTGCTTGTGCAGGAATGATAATTGTGAAGCATGGAAGAAGTTGTTGAAGCCATAAAACCATGCAGTTATGCTTGTGCAGAATCATCGGATAAGATGGGATTTAGTCATATTTTTTAGTTTATGGTTTTTACTTTAGAAGGTTTGTCTTCTCGCGAATATATCATCCTTTCAAACGTACAACTGTAGGATGAGCTTATCGAAGCCCGATCGCTTTATCAGACAGAAGGAACCACCAGCGGCAGTGATATGGTCAACCTTTTTGTTAACAAGATTACATTTTTCAGCGGTTAACCATATACAGGATGCTATCTTTTTTCTGTCTTCCATGTAGTGCCTTCACGGGAATCAAGCAATTGAATTCCTTTTTCAGCTAGCTGGATACGAATACGATCGGCTTCTGCAAAATCTCGGTTCTTTTTGGCTTCTGCACGTTTTGCGATCATTGCTGCTATCCATTTTGTGTCAATATCTTTATCTTTTCCTGACTGCAGGTAAGCTTGTGGATCACCCTGAAGAATACCCAACACACCTCCGAGACTAACCAAAAGCGCAGCCAGTGGTTTTGCCTCTGCCACATTATCTTTGCGCAGGTTGTTTATATGACGCACCAGCTCAAATAAAATACTAAGTGCTTTGGGCACATTAAAATCATCATCCATGGCTGCATAAAAGTCGGCTGCAAAAGTTGTAGCTGTGGCAGCAGCAATGTTGTGCAAATCAAGCTCTTTTATTGCAGTATACAGACGCTCTAATCTTATTTCCGCTTCTTTAAGATTATCCACACTATAATTAATAGCACTGCGATAATGGCTGGAAAGCAGGAAATAACGCACCGTTTCCGGATGGTACCGTTGTAATACTTCACGAATAGTAAAAAAATTTCCCAGCGATTTGGACATTTTTTCGTTATCCATCCGCAATGCGCCGGCGTGCATCCATATCTTAGCAAAAGGTTTGCCTGTGGCAGCTTCCGACTGAGCAATTTCATTTTCATGGTGAGGGAATTTTAAGTCAGGTCCTCCACCATGAATATCAAAAGTGTCTCCCAGATTTTTTCGACACATGGCAGAACACTCTATGTGCCAACCAGGACGCCCTTCTCCCCAGGGAGATTTCCATGCAGGCTCACCCGGTTTTGATTTTTTCCACAAAACAAAATCAAGCGGATCTTCTTTTGCTTCGTCCGGTTCAACTCTTGCTCCGCTGGTTAGCTCTTCAATAACTTTACCGGATAGCTTGCCATATTCCTTGAAATGGCGCACCCGAAAAAAGACATCGCCATTACTGGCAGGATAAGCATAACCTTTATCAACCAGCAGCTGAATTAGTGATAACATTTCATCTACAAATTCTGTAGCACGTGGTTCAATATCCGGAGGTAAAATATTAAGTGCCTGATAATCTTCCCACATGGCATTAATAATACGTTCGGTTAGCGATGCTATGGTTTCGCTGTTCTCTGCTGCACGTTTAATAATTTTATCATCAATATCAGTGATATTACGTACAAAGGTGACTTTGTATCCTTTGTTTCTTAAGTAACGATTTACAATATCAAAGGCTACTTTACAGCGCGCATGCCCTAAATGACAGTAGTCGTACACAGTATCGCCACAAACATACATCCGTACGTGGTTATTCTCAAGCGGTGTAAACAGCTCTTTTTTACGGCTTAATGTATTATAAATATGCATTGCTTACTTCTCTCCGGTAGTTAGTTTTTGCCAGCTGTCTCGCAATGCAATAGTTCGATTAAATACCAGATGACCTTTTTGTTGAGTCATTTTTTCATCCAGACAAAAATAGCCTTCACGTTCAAACTGATAAGCTTTTTCTGGTAAAGCTTTGGCAAGGTTTGCTTCTACTCTGGCTGGATAAATAATCGTTAACGACTGATCATTAATAAAATGAGTAAACGGACGCTCTTTATGTGCATCTGGTGTTTCATCAGAAAATAACCGGTCATATAAGCGAACTTCTGCCGGGCAGGAAGAGGCGGCATCCACCCAGTGAATAACCCCTTTAACTTTTCTGTCTGATGGATCTTTACCCAATGTTTCAGGATCATAAGTGCAATTTAACTGCTGAATATTACCCTGTTCATCCTTCAGAACTTCATTACAGCGAATAACATAACCATTTCTGAGACGCACTTCTCCCCCTAAAAACAGACGCTTCCATTTTTTATTTGGCTTAACCTCCACAAAATCTGCTTTATCTATAAACACTTCACGTGTGAAAGGCAGCCTTCTAAACCCCATGCCCTCATCCTGAGGATGTACCTGCGCCTGTAGCATTTCCTGCTGATCTTCCGGCATATTAGTTATAACAACTTTCAGCGGATTGAGCACAGCCATAGCCCTTGGAGCTTCTTTATTGAGTGTCTCTCTGATGCTGTACTCCAACATGCTTACATCTACAACGCCTTCACTTTTGGTTACGCCAATCATTTCACAAAACTGACGAATAGCATGAGGCGGCACGCCTCTGCGTCGCAAGCCTGAAAGCGTTGGCAGACGCGGATCATCCCAGCCATCGACTATACCTTCATCCACCAGCTGTTTTAACTTCCGTTTACTGGTCACGGTGTAACTGAGATTGAGTGGGGCAAACTCATACTGCCTGGGCTTGCAGGGGACCGGTAAATGTTCAATAAACCAATCATACAAAGGACGATTGACGGCAAATTCCAGCGTACAAAACGAATGCGTTATCCCTTCAATAGCATCCTCCTGCCCATGTGCAAAATCATAACCGGGATAGATACACCATTTATCTCCGGTCTGGTGATGCGATTGTTTACGGATACGGTACAAAATAGGATCCCGCATACACATGTTCGGATGACTCATATCTATTTTGGCACGCAGCACAGCAGCACCTTCGGCAAATTCACCAGCACGCATTTTTTCAAATAGCGCCAGATTTTCTTCTTTATTGCGCGAACGAAAAGGGCTTTCTTCTCCAGGCTCCGTTAAGGAACCCCGGCTGATTCTGATTTGTTCAGCATTTTGCTCATCTACATAAGCCAGCTCCTGATCAATCAGATAAACAGCCCACTGGTACAATGTATCAAAATAAGAAGAAGCATAAAGCGCTTCACCATGCCACTCAAAGCCTAACCAATGCACATCTCTTTTAATAGCTTCGACATACTCCTGCTCTTCTTTTTCTGGATTGGTATCATCAAAGCGAAGATTGCATTTGCCATTATATTTTTCAGCCAGACCAAAGTTCAGGCAGATAGATTTGGCATGCCCAATATGAAGATAGCCATTAGGTTCAGGGGGAAATCGCGTATGTACACGCCCCTGATGTGTATTAGCGGCTAAATCTTTCTCAATAATCTGTTCAATAAAGTTAATATTTCTTTCAGTTGTGCTCATAATGGTTCGCAAGGGTCAATATTCGTTCAGTTAACACACTGCAAATGTGTACTTTGTCAGGACATTATACAAAAAAAAACTTTTAAGCGAGCATTAAAGTGAAGTTTATGCTAATGCAATCCAATCATTCAGCCTGCCTTTACCATAAAACTGACCCGTTGATTCAGCCTGTTTCACTCCAGCTGTTTGCTGAAAAATCACTTTATAAAAATAAATTCCGTA
>JAPORK010000189.1 GCA_026710285.1 Endozoicomonadaceae bacterium
CTCGTCTGGAGCAGCAAAACGGATATGGTGTTACTTTTCATTATGTGCAGGGAACGCATTTGCTGCGAGAGATCTGTGATGATCAGAATCATAAAATTGTATTAACCAGAGAAGCTGGATCTTTGATTATCACCAGTTATGATAGTGTCGGAAGACCAGTCAATATTTATCTTTATAGTCCTGGTGGTAAGTTAAAAAAGATTTCTTTACCCAGAAGTGACGAGCAATCTTCATCTGATATCCACATGAACTATGCCAAAAATCTTTTGATTTCTATTGTTTATCCAACCGGAATGAAGAAAAGCATGATCTATAATTGTACTGATGCAATGAAGGTTTCATCTTTTTATGGTCATCAGCAAAAAGGTGTGTGTGTTGTTACCTGGGAGGGAGTTTATCCTGGTGCAAACCAGCCCGAAATGGTAACCCGTTATTGCTATAGCAAAAGCAATGCCAATGAACACAATTATCTTGCCTTTAATTCGGGTCTTAATCTTGAATCGCAATCCAGAGCAGATGTTTTGTTTGAAACACCAGCAACTTATACATATAAAACAATACAAGACAATGGAATAACCCAACAGATTCGTACTTATAATAAATATCATCTGCTTATTGATGCACAGATTGTTAGTGATAAAACTCACCATGTGCTGTCAAAAGTGCACAACTTTTTTTGTAATACGAACCAGGTCGATGGTTGTGCCAGTACTCGCTTTGAGGATTTACCGTCGACCTACAGTCTTCCTTTAAAGACGGTCATGGAAAACTGGGGAGACAGTTCAGGTGCTCCTGCAACTGAAGTTACAGAAAGATCTTATGATTCTATGGGGCGTGTTACCAGAACAAAAGACGCCTATGGGCGTGTAAAAGAAATAAAATATTGTCCGTCAGGTGGAGATAGTGCCTGCCCTGCTGAACCTGATGGCTGGTCTTCAACTACACAGGTTGAATCAGTTATTTCATATCCTTCAGCTCAGGTGCCTGGTGCAGCATTACTGCCTGTAATAAAACAGTATAGTTTTTATCAGAAAGAATTTAATCCTGATCGAAAGGGATATATTCTGGTACTTGCACAAAAAACAGTGGATACAGGTGATCAGAACATGACTACAACACGTCAATATTATGATAATCCACAAGATATTTTCAGGTATGGTTTACTAAAAAGATTAACCGTGAAAGGTACAGTATCATCTGCTGCAAATTTTACTTCAGTCAATAAAAATTATTACTATATTTTAAGTTCAGATCACAAAACTAAAGAGACGTATACTACAGTAGAAACGGGTAAAAATCAGTTTGAACAGTCATCTGTGATAACAACCAGTATGTACACCAATCAGGTGCTCAGGATGGCAGATGCTGAAAATAAAGATATTAGTTACTATCACTATGACAATCAGGGAAGGCTGGTACAAACAGATTCTGCTGTGGGTACTGATTTTATGGTCAGTAAGCATTATCAGTATATTATCTCTCCTCAGCAGGTTGAGTTGATTACCATGGCTGCTAATGGTTTAAAAGAAAAAATGCTTTTCGATGGTACAGGGAGAAAACTAGCTAAATTTAAACAGGTAATAGCTGACACCGGAAAAATGGAATCTGATCAGTGGATGCTGGTTAAAAGAACAAATTATGATGCTTATGGGCGTGTCTCTTCTGAAGATAGTTATTATGCAGATGCCACAGGTAAATTGTCAGAGTTGACAACAACGTTTGAATATGATGATTTGGGAAGAGTGTATAAAGTCCATTTGCCAGACAAAGAAACCGTGGTAAAAATGTATGATGATCCTGATCGTTGTGAAATCAATTATAAATACGACAGTCAAAACCATTATTCTTCCATTTCTGTTGTACATGGAAATATATTAGAAAAACCCATAGAACAAATGATACTACCGGCAAATTTTAATCATCATCTTTCTGCCAAACAGTTGTGTGCAGTCAGCAGCAAGCTGCCTGTAGCCAAAGTATCCTTTGTAACGTATGATGGTTTTGGCAAATTAACTACATCTGTTGATGCTATGGGAAGAAAAGTAAGCAGAGAGTATGATAGCGTAGGGAGAGTATCCACCATTGTTGATCCTGAGGGAGACAAAATACACAATGTTTATAACTTAACAGGTAAAATTATTCAAAAATGGGTATTACCTTTTAACAGTCACAAACAATATCTGCTGGCTTCTGCTCAATATAATGCAGCAGGAGAAATGCTATGGAAGGTCAATGAAAGTGGAGAAAAAACGCAGTATACTTACACAACAGATGGTCAGACAAAAACAGTTACTACTCCCTCAGGGCATATTATATCATGGCAGTATAATGTAATTGGGTTGCCTGTAAATAAAATGATTGACGGAAAACAGATAGTACATCTTGAGTATAACCCCGTGATCACTTTACCGGATAAAAGGATAGATATAACCGGAGTCACAACGTGGAATTACAGTGATGATGGGAAAACACAGCAGTTAATACATAATGGAGCAAAGGGTTACCAAAGCTATTATTTTAAATGGCAGTATGATAAAAATAGAAAACTGGTGAGCATAACCGATCTATCTGGTAATAAAACAATAACTAATTATGGCGACTTTGATCGTATAAAATCAATATTTTATCAGAATGCCAATGACATAAAAAAACTGCTACAGACTTTTGGTTATGATGATTTCTCCAGAGTTGTTTCGCTTGAATATGGAAGTGGAATGCATCGTGCTATTAACTATGATAATTATGGTCATACAGATAATATTTCTGATACGTTAGCAAACGGTCTTTTATCAGAATGGAAATATACTTATGATAAAGAAGGGAATATTATTGTATCGACACACAGCAATGGAAAACATCAACAAGTGACAGAAAAATATAAATATGACTCTCTTGATAATCTTGTTTCTATGACTTGTTCCGGATCTTCAGTTTCGTCTTTGTGTCCAAGAGATACTTCTTTTCATGGTCAGGCTTTAAATCAGGCACCTATTATTACAAGTCAATCCTATTCTTTTAATGCTTTAAACCGAATGACAACACTAAGAGAAACACTGCTGAATCCAGATAAACAACAGACGTTAAATAAAATAGTGAATTATAGCTACACTGATGTGCAGGCACCTTTGCGACTTCAGAAAATAACGACAGCCTGGAATAATAAAGCAGCAATTGCAACAAACTTTGCCTATGATAATGCAGGTAATATGTTAGCAGATGGTGAAGGCAATAAAATTACTTATAATGTTTTAAATCAAATAACATCAGTAATCGATCTCCAGGGAAAACAGACACACTATTTTTACGATGGTACTGGAAGAGAAACCAAAGAAACCTCTTCTTCAGGAGAGAATCGCAGTATGTTTTACATGGGAAAGGCGCTGGCGATGGAGAAAATAAGCAATGCACAGATGGATACACACATTATCAGCCATCTTGGTGTTGCCAAAGCAATTGATGGTATGATTCATGAATATTATGAAAAAAATTATAAAGGTGATGTAACCGGCGTATTAACAAAAACAGCAAGCAATATTTATGTTTTAAATCATTATAATGTTTACAGTCCTTATGGCATGGTGTGGCATACACGATCTGTTGTTGCATTACCATGGTATTTACAAACAAGTGCCGGTTTTGATGGTGAATATGCAGATCCTGCCACCGGATGGCAATTTTTGGATGCGGGTCACCGAACTTACAATCCGCAACAACGCTATTTTTTAAGCGAAGATCCTGCCGGCGATGGTTATGCCTTTGGCAGTAATAATCCAATAATGAATAGTGATCCCAGTGGTAATATGCCGAAATGGCTCGGTCATGTCATGCATGTTTTGAGCTATGTGGGTACTATGGGTATGATAGCATTCCATAAAAAATGGGCTAATGCTATTGGGGTCGCACTGGTAACAGCACTGGTCTGTACTGTTGTTGTAGCCGCTATGCTTTATGCCGTAGCTGCTGTGCCAGTTATTTTAGTGACAGCAGGTGCCATAATAGCTGCGGGAAGTCTTGCCGTTGCATCTGCTGCGGTACCAACCAATAAAGGTTTAAGCATTGCCAGTGCAGTAGTAGGTGTAGCGTCGTTAGCTACAGTTGTTGCTACAGGAGGGATAACGATTTTTACCCGACTGAGCCAGATTCTTACAGTAATAGGGGATGATATAGCATCAGTTGCCGGAGATGGGGTCACAGTTGCCGGAGATGAGGTCGCTGCTAGCAGTTTTGACGGTTATTCTATTGAACCTTCGGAAGCAGATTCGCTTGGTGGGGAGGTTGCAGATAAAGCTGGCGCAGCAGCAACAAAAGCGCCTGCATTCAATCCTAATAACAGTAAAATGTATCAGGAGCTGAAAATATTTGCAAACGATGAGAATGAGATAGAGATAAAAAATAGTAACACATTGCAGGCAGTATTTCGACCAATAACCAAAAATGTACAATTTTTTCGGCAAGAAGCATTCGTTATACTTAACCAGGCAAGAGTGTTGGATCAACCAATAAAGCTGGATACGTTTGCAGAATTTTTAGACATGGATGCTGAGTATGGTGAAGGTGCTCCTGATCGTTTGTTAGCGTTGCATGAGGCGCTTTTCAAGCCAATGGATAATGCTAACCCTGAGGAGGCTGTAGATACATTGGTCAATAAGGAAGGTTCTGTATTTTATGAAAATCGTTTAATGGGAAAAAGCACTTTTTGGGTCAGTGATGGCAATCATACAGCCTTAGGCATTTCTTTTCTGCAAAGAAGCGGTGTAGCATATACTGAGTCCAGAAATCTTAATAGTCTGCTGGAAGAATTTGCAGCTAATTTAGTAGGTGAAACGTTTATTGTTTCGTAAAATGGTTTGTGTATAAAGTTTGGCAATGTCACTATCCGTGCCATTACCAGGCTAAACCTGACAACACAACCTTTGAACAACGGGTAACTGTGCGATCAGATCTGAACCTGTATTTTGTAAAATATCCTGTTTGTAGTGTTCAGTTATATGTGCATGCAGGGCTTACTCACCAAGAGAATGATTCTTAACAACCAAACGAAACAATTACTTTTTGAGCAAAAAATGTACAGCTGTTCATAGTTTTATGCCTTATCAAAGATTGATCAACGATCAGTTAGAAGTTAAAGTGCACAGATTGAGTCTCAAAAAAGTGTTATATGAAGCTCCAAATGAAAATGATTCTCTTGTTGCGTAAGCCCTGAGTGCGTATGCATGACAGGGTAATAACACCACTGTACTTTTTATATCAACTTCTTAAGTCTTTTTATTTCTGATTCGATATGGCGCAGCTCTATCTGTTCCTTATGCATTTTTTGTTCTTGTTCATATGTCATTTTATGTGCATTATTTACTTCTGTTTCTAGTTGTGTTGTGTTTTTTCCTTGTTTTTTTGCTTCTTCCAGTTTTTTCATTTTTTGATCTAAGTTTTCACCTAGTGCATACGTTAATGGTCGCATTCTTTCTATATTTTTTCTGGATTTTTCTGCTGCTTCCTGATATCTGTTAAGCTCAGCTTCAGAGGCTTTTACCACGTTGTCGTAAAGTTGCTTTATTCCCAGTATAGGTGAAAACCCTAGCACCACAGGTGAGAATGCAATACCACCTAAACCCTTAGAGAGTGACCTTAAAGGACCTAAAACAGACTTTGTCCCAAAGGTTTTAATACCATTAAAGGTAGCTTTAAAAATAATCGAAAATTTCGATGTATGGGCAAAATCTTGCATATCTTTGGAAAGCGTGTTGTACTTTTCGTCCGCTTTGTGCTGGTATTCATCCGCTATTTTTTGTGCATAATATGCTTCTTCTCGTCTGTTGCGCACTTCTTCTTCCAATTCTTCCAATTGTTGTGTATTTGCGCCATTTGCCTTTGCTTTTTTTAGTTTTTTTACTGCTTCGTTTAATATTATGTTTTTTTCATTTTCTTCTGCTCGCGCTTTTTCTGCCTGGTCCTGACATTTGGTCAATCGATCTTTCGGCGAATTCACTACATCATCATAAAATTGTATTACTGTCAGACGGAGCCCTTTCAGCATCATAACAGGTGTGGATACAATATTATATAAACCAAAAGCGAAAATAGAAAGAGAAACAGCGGCAGGTATCATGAAAGTTTTAAGGCTATCGGTGGTAGCGTTAAAAAGAAACCGGAGTTTCCGCATAATGCCTGAATCTGTTGCCTTTTTAGCAAAATCTCTGGAAACGCTGTGTTCTGTGTGAGAAGGCTTGTGCCCTCTTGTTGGCAGAGGTGGTAAATTTGAAATTTGCATGGTTATCTCCTTAAGTTATCAATGAATCAATTTAATTGTCTTGAAAGGGTGTTGATCTGGTTATGTTAATGGCTTCCCATTATACAGAAAAAAGTACTTTTGTGAAGCTTAATTTGTAACTATTTCAGCCATAAATAATATCATCATCACCTGAACCCAATGAAAAAATATAAATTCCTTGACAAATACCTTTTATATACAGTTAGATAGAGGTTTGTAAACAAAAAGAATTTTTTAATTGTGAAAATCAACGGTATAGATATTCAAAAAACTATCACTGATCTAAAGGAACAGCTTGCTGTTGATACAAGATTACGCCTTCTTTAAAAGCAACAATAAACGTATTACTAATTATTATTTCGATGTTATGCAACAACACTTCGGACAGTTTTTGTAAGCTGTTGATTTCAAAAGGATTTATTTTTCATCTTGTTGTAAAAAATATCGTTAAAAATCAATAGCTTACAGTTTAACTCATAGTAGATTTTTAACAACTGTCCGAAGTGTTGATGCAACAAATTAGGTTTGAATAGCAAAAACAGTAACAAACCTCCTTCTTCAGACCCTAATCGG
>JAPORK010000014.1 GCA_026710285.1 Endozoicomonadaceae bacterium
ACAGATTGTTTGCATATAATAATAGGAAGATGAATAATATAATACAGTAAAAATTTTTTTGTTTGAATTGAATTAACATAAGATAATAATTTAGATAGTTTGTATTAAACAATTTCATGCACAGACTGTATAGAAATATAAAAAACAAACGAACACTATTAATTAAACATAGACTTTAAGCTCAGTATATACACAGAGAAGAGTAAAAAATATCTGCTGTTATCTTATTATGTATTTTGATTTATTCCATTCATAGCAGGAGAAAAAATTTCAGCTTTCTTTTCTCAATGGTTGATAAAGTTGTTTTTATAAAGTAGTTATTTTTATTTTTTGTTATTCATGGCATGTTTATCTTTTATTAAAAAAAATGTCTAGTACTTTCAATAGAGACCGATATAAAAAAAGCAGACTGTATTGAATTAAACTCAATATAGACCTCTTCAACACAGTATACTTTGTTCATTCAGTAATATACAACCATTAATAAGTACTGCTCGTGTGCAACTTTTTATACAAAGATTGTAGAATACTCTGAGATTTTAGCAATAATGTGATCCTCTTTAATAAAATACCCAGTAATATTTTTTTGTATACAAATTCAATGCATGATTTCATAAGCGATAATACCTTCAGAAATAAACATTAACTGTTTAGCAAAAGGTGTCATAAAACTTTTATGAAACAGGAAATAAGTATCATCACCTTGTAACAGGTTAATAGCATAAATACTTCTATTAATTTGTGTAACTATAATGAGTGGTGCTTCACCATCTGCTGCTTTTATTCCCAGTAGTTTCAAAGCAAAAGATTTGTAGTCTTTTGAATCAGACAACCAAGCATTTCTATACCATAAAACAAATCGATCAGCTAAGTTTTCCTGATTGAAAGATTTAGCAGATTTTCTCAGATGTCTGAATAAATGAGTGTAATTGTTTATATTAATTAATTCTTTAACTGCTTGAGTATTCAATCGGGATAACATCTGGTAATGTTCATTAAAATTAACGACAATAGTTTGTAATGTTTGCTGTGTAAATCTGTTATCTGTTAAATCTCGTTGCTGAATGAATGCCGAACTGTTTGAAAAACTATACATACCTGTAGCACAATTATTCATTACAGCCCATTGCTGACAAAAATTCATAAACTTAACTAACATTTTACCAGGTAGTTCATATAAAACAGATTTAAGTTCATCAAATAAATATAAAGCTACATCTTGTCCTGAAGAATCTGTACCAATTATTAACAAGTAAGTAGTTACAGAATTGTGATCTTGTTGATTGGTTTTGATAGCAAAATATAACAGTTCAATATGAACATTCTCATCTTCATCTTCATCTTCATCTTCATATTCATCTTCTGATTGTTCCTGCTTACTAGCAACCTCCATTTCTACTCTTTTTACAGTATTCTTGATAGTTTCTGCCGTTTTTCTTTCAACCAGATAATATTCCCGTGTGATTTGAAAATCATCCATTTCAAGTGTATTGGTGACAAAAAAATCAGGCAAACAAATATCGTTTAAATAATATAAAAATTTTATTTCATCATGGGTTTTTATCTCATTAATTTGAGTCTTTAACTGCTCAAAGCCCTTACTTTTAGAAATGGATAAAATATTTTTTACTATTTTGTTCTGAGCCTGTTTCTCAGGTGGAATATACTTTGAGTTTGCTCCGAGTTTTATCAATATTGTTATCAGAAAGTCATGTGGTTTTTGTATTGCAATAGGACAGTCGTATTTTCGCATGTTGTCAGGTTCGTCATAAATTGCCATACCCTCTGTTTGTGGTGAACTGCTTGTTACTATTTCCTGTATTGAAATAGCCTCTTTTGGTTGTGTTGCTATGTAAGCCGGTACAGCAACGGTTTCATCTGCAGTGTTTTGACGGAGTGATATCGCCGAATATGCAGGAGATAACTCATCATCAATGTCAATTCCAACATTTTTTGTTTTGGAGCAATCTATACAGATGGGTTGTGATTTTTTAGGGGTATTTTTATATTTATGCTTACTCTTAGGCTTTTGATTACATATTACACAGCTGTAAGATCCTGCCTGAGATGTGACAGAAAAACCTGTCTTGTTTACTATTTTGCTCTGAGATTGTTTCTCGGGTGGGGTATGCTCTTTTTTTACTCTGAGTTTCACCAATGCTGTTGTCAGAAAGCTACGAGGGGTTTGGGTTGCTTGAGGGCAGTCGTATTTTAACAGATGGTCAGGATCTTCATAAATTGCCATATTCTCTGTTTGTGGTGAACTGCTTGCTACTGTTTCCTGCATTAAAACAGTTTCTTTTAATGATGTTGCTATGTAATCAGATACATCAACGGTCATATCACCTGAGGTTTTTTGACAGAGTGACATCTGCGAATACGCAGAAGATAGATCGTCATCAAATTCAACTTTAACACTTTGTGTTTTGGAGCAGTTTATACAGATGGGTTGTGCTGTTTTGATAATATTTTTATATTTATGCGCATTCTTAAATGTTTGATTACATATTGCACATTTGAAAGATCCTGCCTGAGATGTGACAGAAAAACCTGTCAATACTATTAACAATGCAACTAGTTTAACTATAAAAAATCTGTCAGTAACTCTCATTTCTGAGTCCTTATTTTTTTATTGTTGTAACACAAAGTCTGGATAACAGTTATTGCACAGGCGAGTATATATCAATTTTTTGATAGTGTTTTTTTAAAGTAGCAACTGAACAGTGCATATTCTTGTATTTTTTATAATTTCTACTATAGTTGGTAACAAAACAGTTTATGTTTAAGTTGTTGATTTTAAAAAAATATTTTCCTAGAAGTGAAAATTTAGCATTTTAAAATCAATGGATTATTTTATTTGTTTTGCAGGTTTTAAAAAATATCTGCAGTATTTAATAGCAATATTGAAGTAAAGTTTATGTCATTTGCATGTATGTCTCTGTCAAAAAGGTGGTTTGTCAACTATTGCTCTATTTGGTTAAGCAGTATATTGCCGGATAAAGCCAAAAAAATTTTGGGCTTATTGCTGTTACCTTTAATGCTGTTTTTTAATATATCTGCCGTTGCTAACAACTTATTTTTTGCTGTCAAAACACATAATATAGAAACTATTTACCAGTTAATCAGAGAAAAATGGAATGTTAATATTCAAGACAACAATGGTAACACACCTCTTCATGAAGCAATTTATCATGATTTTCCAGAAGGTGCCCGGGTATTAATTAATTCAGGTTCCAACACCAACATCACCAATAAACATTGCATGACTGCTTTTCATGTCGCAGCACTTAAAGGAAATGTCAAAATCTTAAACTTATTAATACCTGTTGTTGGTAATATTAATGTTCGGGATAGTGAGGGTAATACAGCCCTTCATCTTGCGGCTAGTCAGGGACATGAACAATGTGTCAGATTATTAGTAAATTATAAAAAGAATATTGATCTTCTTTCGAATGCTATCACTGATAAAACTGTTTATTTAAAGCATAGGGATTTTGATATTAGCAGCAGCAATAACTTCGGTAATACTCCATTACACCTGACTGCAAGAGAAAGACATAGCAATTGTTTTTTCTGGTTATTAACTGCCAGAGGTATTAAGGTAAATGTCAAACACGGAGATTGGTATAATGTGCTTCAGTCTGCTATAGAAGTAGGAGATGTGAGCTATAATGAGTTACTATTAACTGATGACTCAGAGCAAACCCAAAACTTGGAAAAGCTTGATCAGACCATATTTTATAAGGCTGTGTTTGCAAAACGTCGGGATAATTTTTCCCTGTTAATAAACAGCATTGATTATATTCCTGTCAATACTCAAAATACAAATTTGCATACTGCTCTTTGGTATGCTGCTATAAATGGACTTGAAGAATGTATTGATCTGTTATTAAAAGTTCGAAATATCGATGTTAACATAAGCGATAACCAGGGTAACAGCCCACTATTTATGGCAGCTGTTAATGGGCATGAAACCTGTGTGAAAAAGCTGGTGGAGCATGGTGCTGATGCTAATACCAAAAATGTCTATAAAAATACCCCTCTTCAGAGTGCTTGTGCGAAAGGGTTTACAGAAATTTTTATTTTTCTGTTAAACCATACAAGCCATGAAAACATCCGTGCTAAAAATTCGCATGGTGACACGATACTACACGAAGCTGCTTTTAGCGGACGTGCAGAGTGTCTTGCTGCGCTGTTACCGTACCTGACTGCTGATGATATTAATATAAAAGATAGTTTTGGCAGAACAGCACTGCACAAAAGTGCCTGGAAAGGACATACAAAATGTATTGAAATACTTCTACTGTCTAATTTAGCTATTCCCAACACTTTTGATTATGTGAAGCAAAATGAAATTTATGCTGCTGTTGACAACAACCATTCGGAATGTATTCCGATATTAGCAAAGGCTGGCGTTGATGTTAACGCCAAAAATGAGCAGGGTTATACAGCTTTGCATGCTGCTGCTGCGAAAGGTTACGCACAATGTACTCGTGAGTTAATAAAAATAATGAATCCTGAGAGCATTAATGCGAAAAATAAGCTTATGTACACTGCACTTAACAGGGCTGTTGAAAAAGAACAGACAGAATGTCTTGAAATTCTACTACAGTCTCCCCACATTGATATTAATGCTGTAGATGGTTATGGTAAGACTGCGCTTCATGTTGCTGTCATAAGACAAAACAGAGAGTATGTTAAAATGTTAATTAAAGCAGGTGCCGGTGTCTGTAATACAAATACATTTCAACCCACTGTTCTTCATACCGCCTCAGATATAAATCCAGAATATATTGAACTACTATTAGAAAACATAAATGTTGCTCATATCAATATTCCGGATACATACGGCAACACTGTACTTCATAAAGCCGCATTCAGGGGAGACTTAAATAGTGTAAAAAAATTAATAAACGCCGGCGCTGATATCGATGTGAGAAATAATCATGGGGCTAAAGTTTTTCACTGTGCTGCTTCAAATGGGCATGGTGGAGTTGTTGAATATTTATTATCCATTCAGAAGAGGTAGTGGTAATTACCTGATTGATATTAATAGCGCTGACTACGATGGCAATACTGTACATCAAAAGGTCTTATGTGGCAGACGTCGGGATCTTGCAAACTATTTAATAAAAAAGTCTCTGTGCAAAAACAAAAATGATACAGATCCTTGACGATTATACCGACAGATTTTAGAATTGAGCCTTCTTTTTAAATCTTTTTTCACACTACACAATGAGAGCTGATATTGGCATGACTTTTGTGAACGTTAAAATTTCAGCCATGTGTTAATATTCAGATCGTTATATTTGAGGGGAAATTCAATTGCTGCAACTGCCACCATTAAGTTTATACATTCATATTCCGTGGTGTATTCGCAAATGCCCCTACTGTGATTTTAATTCGCATACATCTGGCAATCAGCCGCTGCCAGAAAGTGCCTATATTAACAGATTGTTACAGGATTTTTCAGATGAATTACCAGGTGTGCAGGGAAGAACCCTGCAAAGTATTTTTATTGGGGGCGGGACACCAAGCTTGTTTAGTCCGGAGGCTATTGAACGATTATTAAACCAACTTGCCATGAAAATTAATTTTTCTGCTGATATTGAAATTACGATGGAAGCAAACCCCGGAACATTTGAACAACATAAGTTTACTGCATTTAAATCTGCAGGAATTAACCGTTTATCTCTGGGAATTCAAAGCTTTCATGATCACCAGCTTAAAAAGCTTGGGCGTATTCATGGTCGCAAAGAAGCGTTAAAAGCAGCTTCTTCTGCCCGTAAAGCTGGATTTGATAATATTAATTTTGACCTTATGCACGGGTTGCCTGAACAAACGCCTGCTCTGGCTATGGACGACCTCATTACAGCAGTATCTTTTGCGCCTGAACATATTTCCTGGTATCAGTTAACTATTGAACCAAATACCGTTTTTTATTCAAAACCGCCCTGTTTGCCTGTTGAGGACGTACTGTGGAAAATTCAGGAACAAGGGAGTGAATATTTACAAAAAAACGGATATCAGCAATATGAAATCTCAGCCTGGAGTCAACCAGAGAAAGCCTCCTTGCATAACCTAAATTATTGGCGTTTTGGGGATTATATTGGTATTGGTGCCGGAGCAC
This sequence comes from Endozoicomonadaceae bacterium, assembly GCA_026710285.1. Taxonomy (GTDB): domain Bacteria; phylum Pseudomonadota; class Gammaproteobacteria; order Pseudomonadales; family Endozoicomonadaceae; genus JAPORK01. Next base: position 6,131 of record JAPORK010000014.1, read on the forward strand.
ATGGTAAAATAACTGATCTTACTCAACTGCATATCATGCGTCGCAGAAAAAAGCGTATGCCTTCTGCTTATCTTGCAGATAGCCAGTGTGTAATTGCCGGAGAGAATGTGCTTACAGCATGCGAACTACCACTGGAGTTTTTTTTAAATACACTCCGTCTTAAAAAAGGTGTGCTGACTGAAACGTTTAGCCAGTATACCGGACTGCCTTTGTCAGTAATCGAGGCTTCTGTTGAGCAGGCTCAACAAAAAGGGTGGATGGAAAAGGATAAAAATCGTTTACAGCCAACAGAAACAGGTAATCGTTTTTTGAATGATTTGCTGGCTGTATTTATGCCTTGACTGATACCAATGTCTTCTGCACTGGCAGATACACTTGAATAAACACTACCTGTTTTTGGTTATCTGCCAACCACTTAAAACTTAATTTACAGTTATTTTTTTACAGAAAACAAATTATGGAAACAATCACAAAAAATTTTATGTTGAGTATATTCATTTTAACCATGGTATTACCTGTTTTTGCAAAACATAAACATTCGATCACAGATTTAGTAAAAATCCATGTAGATGTAATGAAAAGCAAACTTATTGCCCCGCATTCTTATTCTTTATATTGCAAGAGTGGTAAACATACAATCTGTCAGTCTCAGTTTTCTCATAGAATAGTAATTAATTATACTAACTATATACCATAGATG
>JAPORK010000511.1 GCA_026710285.1 Endozoicomonadaceae bacterium
CGCTAAACGTTTGCAAATGACCATAGTTATCATACTTAATATGCCGCTGCATCCCACTACCATAATAAGCTCCTGAGATACGGAAGAATCCATCATAAACGGGTTTGTACAACAGATCAGCTATGTTGTGACTATTTGCAGGTAGGTAATACAATGCCTTCAGATATCCGAGTACATCATAATGTGTTGTTGTTTTATTTCCAGAGATATCAGAAGTACTGATGAGGCGTCTATTTTGATCAAACTTCCATTGTAGTTTATAGTCAGGATGTTTATTTTTTCCAATATGAATTAACTGTTGTAACAGACCATCATCACTATATTGCCAGGTGGTAATGCCGGTATTATCTTCTTTTCTTACCGGTAAAGCCGTGACAAAATCATAATCTGTTTTTACAATAACTTTACCGTCTAATATTTTAACAGTAGGTAAGCCTAGTATATTATATTTCCATACCAGTTTATGTCCTGAAGGTAAAAGGACTGAAGATATTTTTCCATCCTGCCGGTAAGTGTAAGTTGTCCGCTTACCATCTTCTCCTGCAGACCACAGCTGCTGTCCGCCTGCATTATATGCTGATGAAGAGAGTACGTACTTTCCTCCGGTTGCAGGGAATACCTGCTTTTCAGTCACCTGTCCAGTCAGATTATAGAGCAGATGAACTCTGTCACCTGGCGGACTGATAATATCTGTTACTCTTCCCCATTCATCATAAACTTTATGTACTGTTCTGCCTGAAGGGTCAGTCGCTGCAATAACTCTGCCAAAACCATCATAAATGGTAGTAAAAATTTTTGCGCCTGGTCGCTGGTTTGCTGTAAGACAGAGTTTTCTTTCAGAAGTCAGTAGTTGTTTTTGTTCAGGTAAGATTACTTTCTCTACAGGTTGATCAAGATCATTGGTACGAAGGACAGAAATTACAGAATATTGTCCCTGACTGCTCTTTTTATAGCTTACCTGGCAATGGTCAGGGTCATCATAAGTGGCAATAGCAACCTGACCATTACTCATATAAGTATGCCGTACTCTTCCGGCATAGTCATAATCTATTGTTGTCGTTTGTGTATGCATTTTATCAGACAGATCAAACCAGTAGATATTTTTTTTTACCAGCTGTCCGTAATGGTTATAACTGATCTTATATTTAGGCAACCAATGATTCATATCCGCTCTGCCTGATGCAGTAAGGGCTTCTTTAAAACCGCTAATATTACGCCCTGTACCATCAAAAATAATTTTTTCCTGCAGACCATTAGCAGAAGTAATCAGTAGCTGATTTAACTGACTGGATACAATATATTGGTAGCTTGTATGTGTAGAAAAATGCGTACCCACAGCCATATCAGTTTGTATCAGCCTACTCCAGTTGTCATAGTAATAAACAGTTTTATTTTTTTGGTCAAAACTACTTTTTTCAAGTACCTGGTTGGTGAATAAGCTGGTAGTTATCAGGGGTGATGGGTTAAATTTTCCAGGCGACAGTTCAATTGTGCTGTAAGTTGTTTTTTTGTGGTTGTCACCACTTTTAGTGTAATAATAGTTCTTTGTAACAGACTCTGTTGCTGTGCCCGTTAACACAAGCTGATGCAATAATCCGTAAGTAAAAGTATCAGCAGGATTCTGATAATAATAGCGTTTTATTGTATGTTGTTGGTTATTAACCTTAAAAATCTGCATGCTGGTTATGGGTATATAACCTTTTATATTGAGATTAGGTAATTTTTGATAATAATAGTAAGTCGTTATCGGGTGAAGTTGAGATAATGCAGATAGTTTTTTTGCCGGATAATTGGTTATAATTTCTGGTAAGGCGTTAGGCAGCCAGCCTTTAGCTACTGGTGGACAAGCATGATCTCCGTTAGCAGGACAATAAACAGTTTTAGTTGTACGTCCATAACTGTCTGAATAACGGGTAACTCTTCCCTGTTTGTCATAATCCATTGTATTTATTGTAACAGCAGGTGTTCTGCCTGATTCTCCCCATAGGCGGGTAACTATCTTTAATGGCAGAGAATAAGTAGCCGGAAGATTTTTAAACGAGGTAAACGCACAACCATCATCTTTATCGTTACGGCAATAAAAACTTTTTACTTCTGATAAAAGATGCTGGTTTTTATCGCTTATCTTTCTGTCATTAACTAACAGATGATACTTGTTATATTTGCGAATTTCTTTATAGATACCATTATCCTGTAACGTATAATAGGTATAATCAGAGGGGGCATCAAATAAGATATCTCTGGATAATTGCTTTACATAAGGAATACCAGAATTAAAAGCAAGATAATTGTGTCCGTTAGCATTTGTTTGGGAGTAAGCATAGTCTGTCTTCATGGCTGGTTGTCCGGCACCCGGATTTGTTGTTTTGCCAGAAACAACGCATATTGACTTAGCGGATAACCGATTCTGTGCAGGAAGCTTCATTGCATCGTTACAGTTGTAGGTCAATATTTCCTGCAGACCGGTAGGATATACAATTTTGGAAATCAGACTATTTACATAGCTTATATAAATGCCAGGTCCTTTCAGGCGGTTTTTTAAAGGTAATATGACAGCCTGTAACTTATCATCTGCATAATCAAGGTTTACATTCACAGGTTTTCCTCTGCTGTCAGAGCTGGTAACAGTGATATAGTTCTCATGACGTTGAATAATTATTTTATTACCCTGATCATCAACAATACGCTGTAACTGATGATTGCCTGACATATAAATAAACTGAACACCATGTCCATCCTGTTGTTCCAGCCGGGTTTCGTAACCTTCATGGTCTAATGTTTCACGAAGACCGTTTGTATAAGTAATCGTAAAATGAGTGGACTTATCACCCTTAATCAGAATGTCTGTTAATTTATGGTATTGAGGAATCCATTGATTGTTTGCTTTTTTTTGTAGATAAAAACTTTGTCCAAAAGAAGTTGTCAGCTGGTTGGTTTCCGGGTTGAAATGAGTCAGATTCCAGTTCCATCCATGACCTAATCTATCCATATTAGTTGTCGTATACATATTGTAATGTATTTCAAGGTCAATATTTGGACCATGTCCAAAATTACTAAGCAGACTGCCTGTTTTAACATGAAAATCAAGCATGCCTGTGCGTGGATCTATTTGTGTTCCCCATACTTTAGAGAAATTAAAAGCATTAGACCATGGATCGGACTGATCTTCTGATTCTGCATGTAATCTTTGTTTTCTACCATGATCAGATGATAATAAATTTATTTTATGAGTCTGATCACCCGGATGATTCTGTTGCATTGATCCAGAAGTTTGGTGATAAACAGGTTTTTCTGTATCAGACAGAAACGTATTGATTTTGGCATAAGATGTATATGCAGAAAAAAAAAGAAATATGATTAAATAAATAATAGAGACGAATAGAAAAGATAATATCTTTTTATTATTTAGATTCATTTTTTTACAATTGATTCTTTGATTTAATTAAAAAGTGCCATGATACTATTGTTTATTTTTAGCTGTAAAATAAATAAACGAGAAATACCAGAGCGGATGGTTCAGCTAAAAAATGTATCAATCCTTACAGTTTATATGCTCAGAATAAAATGATGTTTTGATAACTGGTGTTATGCAAAAGTATATTTTATGTAGTGTAATTAATTATATAAAATAGTCTATTAATAAATATTGTCTGGCTTGTATAGTGGTTGATTTTATCCGATGATTTGAAAAACGCAGATATAAGACTATCCTGATAACTAATAAATTGCCAAACTAAATGGTCCCGTTAGCCAGATACAGTCAATCATTGGTAATGCACTGTGTGCTTCATTAGGTATGTCACTGATAAAAATAAACTCTTCTGCTCTTACACCATGGTGAATTAATATTTTTTTCAGGCATAAGCCCTGCACATGAAAACTCAGACATAGCAATATCCGGTTAGCATATCTTTTGATCAGAGTGATATTGTATTTTTGAGCTAACTAAAACAATGTGCACGTCAACTTAAAAATAATTATTAAATAGCAGTACATTTTAATTCTAATCAACTCCAAAATGGAGATAACAAATTTATGCGTAAAATAACTTTAATTTTATATTTTTTCTTTTGTTTATATTGCCTTTCAGAAAGCTGTGCACACACAAAAAATAAAGAAATTCATAAAAAAACGAAAGAAAATCATAATCAGGTTTACTTTTCTGGTGATGCTTATTTAGTACGCTTTAAAATGACTCATTACTGCATTACACCCGGACAACCTTTTGATAGTTCTAATGATGTAGCGTCATTTAGTGGTGAAAAATCACTGGATATTATGGCAGGAAGACATGGGAGTAAGGCTACTGTTGATTGTATTCGTGCGTCACATACCGATCCGGACTTTTTTATAAAACACTTTACTTATAAAAAATCCCCCAAAAAATTAAATTTTTCTATTGAAGGGACTCTAACTGTAAATGGTGTACAGTTTGATGATGTAATATTAGCAGAAGGACATCATCTGCTCAATAATAACTGGTGGTTTGGAGGAAGTCACTGTTCTGTAGCTACAACAGATTTAAAACGTGGTGCAAATGCGATAAACTGTTTATCTCGTACCGGGAAAAACTGGTGCTTTATTCGTGGAAAAACCTCTGGCAAGGTTGGATTAAAACATCAGTCTTATACCAGTTATGACAAAATCAAAGTTACAGAACATCTGTGCAAGCACTGATCAACTATAAAGATAGTTTAATAAGTACTTTAAGGAGCCTGTTTTTTTTATCTGTTTTTAAGTACCGATGAACTTAGTTGTATTTTTAAAGTTTGTGCACCTGGTCAAATAATGTTTGTTAAATAACAGGTAACTTTTTTATTAAATCAATAAATTTTATGGTATGCATGATAACAAAGCAAAAAAATTACCATTGTGTTTTCTCAAAAGCCATTGAAAAATGAGTTGTAATTTTTCTTAAGTATCTGATTATAAGTGAAATTAACGAAGAGTTGTTGAAAAACAATATTATTATAAATCAATAATTTTAATGTTTTTGCTATAACTATTTTTAAAAACTGTCTGAAATATTATATTATTAGGGTACTAAAATTTTTTGTCTCTCTGGCTTTAAAAAAATATCTTATATGATATATGCTAAGAGACAGATTGTTTTTCAGAATACATCACATTTTCCACATAAAATTAAGTTGTATTTATTAAACTGTTGAGGAATTATAAAAATGAGCTTTAAATTACCTGAGCTGCCCTATGCACGCAATGCACTGGAACCCTATATTTCTGAAGAAACGCTAAATTATCACTATGGAAAGCATCATCAGGCTTATGTTAATAATCTGAATAAATTTGTAGAAGCAGATGCTTCACTGGCAAAAAAAACGCTGGAAAAAATTATTGTCTCAACTACAGGTGGTGTATTTAATAATGCAGCACAAGTGTGGAACCATACTTTTTACTGGCACTGTATGAGTCCTAATGGTGGAGGAGAACCAACGGGTCAGATAGCAGAGGCTATTTCAGCAGCGTTTGGTAGCTTTGCTGAATTCAAAGAAAAATTTTCCACTGCTGCCGCCACCAATTTTGGTTCAGGCTGGACATGGCTGGTAAAAAACAATATTGGCAGTCTGGAAATTCTGAATACCAGTAATGCCGGAAATCCTTTAACAGAAAAGCTTACACCTGTACTCACCTGCGATGTTTGGGAACATGCGTATTACATTGATTATCGCAACGCAAGACCTGAATATATTAAAATTTTTTGGGAGCTGGTAAACTGGGATTTTGTCCTGGCAAATTTTACAGCCTGAAAAATTTACATTAATACCACCGGCTGAGTATTTTTATCGACATTTGCAATTTATAAAAAGATTATGAGTAGATTCTTAATCAGAGCCGGTTGTGTTTTAATGCTAAAAACTGCGTTCTTAATTTTTTTACTCAGGCGGTTGGTTTACAGAAAATATTTAAGGAACAAGAAAGAAATGTCTCGAACCGTTTATTGTATCAAGCTTAAAAAAGAAGCTCCGGGGCTGATCAGATCCCCTTATCCCGGAGAAAGAGGTTTATGGATTTATAATAATGTTTCTCAGGAGGCATGGGATCTGTGGCAGCAACATCAGACCAGACTTATCAATGAAAAACATTTAAATCTGATGTTGCCAGAAACAAGGCAGTATTTGACAGAACAAATGGAAAAATTTATGCAGGGTGAAAATTATGATCAGGCTGCAGGTTATGTAGAAGAAACGCCCGGGGAACACTAACCTTATCAGAAAAAACATCCCTTTTCAGTATTTGATTACAGACATAATGCAGGTTTACCGCATTATGTCATTGGTTTGTTTATCTTGTCTGTTAGTCACATTTTTCAAGTTTTGAATCATGATAACTTGTAACTTTTTCACGTTTATCGCCGTTTGTTTATTGTTCAGGCAATAATTCTGAATTTGCATTTATTTTTGCAGAAACACCGCACATACGTGGAGAACGAAAAAATTCCTTTTTGTGCATTATTTCCTGATGTATTTTTACTTCATCAAAAAACAAACGATCAATGGAGCTTGTATTCAGCTGTGATAAATAGCCGCTACGAATACCCCTATAATTATCCGGGACACTGGTGGCTGTTGGGAACACTAGTTTATCAGTATACAGTCTGCCGCTCCAAAAATCTTTTTGACCTTCCATAAATCGGGTTTTGCTTTTATCAATGATGTTAGCAACATAAGAATACTCAGGTAAACGCA
>JAPORK010000078.1:0-2982 GCA_026710285.1 Endozoicomonadaceae bacterium
TAGTGTTTTGTAGTAGCAACTGTTATTTACATTAAAAAAGTTATGCATACAACGGGTATGATGTATGCTGTGCTTTTCAATTGATTTTATTTGTAACTATATGATTGATAATAAATAAGTTACCCTCTCTTTTAGGTATGAATTGTTCAGGTTAATAGTAGGCAAGGTTTAGATTTCTTTAGGCCAGGTCAGAGATTCCTCTAACCGATAATAACGCAATGAATGAAGTGCCTGCTTAAAATCTTTAAGCTCAAGTGGTCGCAAAAGTCGGGTATCTCTTCTTGAAAAACATTCCTCCAGTATTTTCTTAAAACGATCTGTTGTAAGACATACTTTATTTCTTTTTAAGCTTGCTTTTATACACATAATATCTGTGTCATTTAATCCCAGTTGTTTACCAAAACTTTCATACTCCTGTTCAATAATTTTACCCTTAAATTGTTTATATAAATGCTCAATAATTTTTTTTCTTCCGATTTCTGACGATTCTCTTTGTATTGCGATATTAATGTTTGTGCGCTCAGATAGTGGTTGCAGCCAAAAGGGTGAAGGTGATGGTTTTGCATGAACATGTTTGTCAATGTCTGCAAAATCTCCGACATAATTACATGTATCATTATCACATGAAACCGGAGTCTTATTTAATTCCCGCACATAATGTATTGTTTCTGTTGATACAAAGTTTCGGGTTGCTTTAGTATTATCCTCATCACACTGCGGACAACGAGTACTCTCTGACCGAATAATTTTAGGTGCACATACCTGGCATACAACATGAGATCTGTCTTTTATACACACAGGATTGGATGTTATAGTGTGTTTCTTACAAGCAGGACATTGGTTTTTTATCATTTGTTGTGGAACTATATGTACAGAAAAAGTGATTCCTGAGCTATTTGTAAACCTACTCCTTTCATCCATCTTTACTCTTTTAGCGGCGGCGGGCCAAACCTCTTCAAGTGTACTGTCTCTGCTTCTGTTTAATTTTTCCATAATTAATCTCCGGTTAGTTAAGTGAATTTTTCGCATTGGAGTAAAAAATAAAAGAATAATTCAATATATTGTTAATAAAGATAACCATTTGCTTATGAATAAAAACGACTACCCATAATACTCATAATCTTTAGCTAATTCGGTAATTGCTAAGTTTGTTGTAAGTTATACAAAGGAGTAAACCTATTTAAGCAGCTATACACGCTTACAGAAACCAGTAAAAATAATATAACGCTGGTCTTCTAAAAATAATTGCAATATTTTTTTATTAGGCTAAGTTATTTTCAGGTATTTTATATGGTGTGTGATAATAACAATTATAAGGTTTTTGCCGTATGTTTAAAATGATAAAATGGTCTATATTTCTTTGTGTACTGTCAGTACTCCTTTTTGAAGAAATAGTACAAGCCGGACTGAGGGAGAAGCAAAAATCTTCATCACAAGACAAGCATCATGTATTTCAGTATGCAAAACAACTAACTATTCTCAATGTAGATGATGGTGAACCAGAATTTATCCAAGAGCTACAACATGATGCAACTACTGTTGAAATACTGGATCAGCAGCAGGAGAGTTGGGATTATAGCCAGTTTAACTGGATAAATGTATATCCTTTTTTTATCAAACATCTGAGCTGTTTTGATTTTATTAACGCTACAAAAAACAGATATACCGTTATTGCTGATTTAACCCGTGCGCTCGTAAAAACAAAAAAGAGCAACTTAAATACAGAAATAAGAGCAAAAATTTTTATTTATTCAGCATTAAACGGTTTGTTTTATCATTATTCTGAGAATGAAGTTTTAGAAAAATCAGATAATGCACCTCTCCTGCAACAGCTACATTCAGCTTTGTCAGGTAAAACGCTACGAAAAAAGATGGTTTACCATCCTTGTAAACTGGGCGATGCTTATGAAAGCAAAGTGCTACCGGTTGTCAGTAAGCATTTTTTGGGTGATCTTGAGATTCGCAATTTACAGCTTACTAATAAGCTGGCAGAACTTATCCCTGTGATTGATAAACTGATTGATTATACAAGACCATCTTATTATACATCAAAGTATTTTGATGGAATTCCATCCACAATAGAAAATTTATTGGAACAGTATGATGATGAGCAGCATCCTGTGATTTTGCAGCATCTTGCAAATATAAACGATCCGCTTAAATTAAAAAAAGTAAGTCTTAATCATGATTCAATTCAACTGCGATCCGAAAGACAACTAAAAAAACTGCTTATTAAAAATTTTAATTCTTTATGGAAGCGTGCTAATTCAGATCCCCAATATCTTCACTATCTGGCAAAAGTAGCTATTTTTGTATTGCATATGAACCCATTACAGAGTGATGATGGTTATGCGGCAAAGGTTGCTGTACAATCCTCAGTGAGCGTTGCTGTACAACCCTCAATAAACGAAGGAAAAAAGATTAATTGGGAAAAGCTGGATTTGCAGGCAGCACAACAAGTCTGGAATAATAATACGCTTAAATTTCTGAGAATATCTCTGCCAGAGACCATAACTAATCGCCTGAATGAAAAAAAATTTTTTTCTGGCAATGAGTTTACGCAACTGCCAGTATTGCCGCTGGCGGCAAAAAAAAACTTGATAGCGCAATCTCAAATCTTCGTATCTCAGGATACATTTTTAAATGGGCTGAAGATATTGCTGGAAGTTTTGATGGAGTCAGAGGCTGACGAGCATAAGAGAATAGCCAGTGATATATACACTCAGCTAGAAGCATTATAATATCAGGTGGCAGTCATGGTGAAATCATTTTTTTGATAAAAAAATAAAAATTTCCTTGCAAGAAAAACGAAATTATGTAACAATCCGTTCTGTGTCTGATCATTGATTCGCACACAGAACTAAAGTGTAAATCACAGATTAGCTGTTTTTTTATAAAACAAGACACCTTTATGGCAGGTCTCTGGTGCCTCCGCAATAAATTGCTGTGAACCCCGCTAGGCCTGGAAGGCATCAACGGTAG
>JAPORK010000078.1:2992-6702 GCA_026710285.1 Endozoicomonadaceae bacterium
CAGGCCCGGAAGGGAGCAACGGTAGCAGTTCATTTATGTGCTGGAGTGTGGCTGGTGATCTGCCTCCTTAATTAAAAACTTACAACCATATCCGACACACTTTTTTCTACTAAATATACAAGTCTTCACAGCGCACCGTACTGAGCGGAGTCGAAGCTCTGAGCAGAAAATTTATCTATATGAATAATAAAGAGAATTTATCTTATTTTAGTTTTATCAGATAAATATTCAGGTCAAGTCACTTTGTATAGAATATAATTTGAAGTAACAAAGCGAGATAATAATAAAAATCACATTATTTAACAGGCAGGAAAAATAAATTGGCATAACAAACAAAAGGGTTATGTTGTATGTTTAAAATAATAATAAAAAAAGATACAACTCTTTTTATAACACTAACATTGCTTTTTAGTACCATGGCACAGGCCATGCTCTTGAGTAACAATATTTTTCCGGTGCGGATAGCCAAAACTGAACGGGAACAGGCAGCCACTACTGATATACTGGATCAATCTGTACAGCACTGGGATTATCGTCGTTTCAACTGGGTAAGACTATACCATTTACTGCATGAATATATAGATGAAGCAGCATTTATTAAAGCTACTCAGCATGGACACACTAATATTGCCCTTTTAGCACAGGCAATAGTAAACAATCCCCGCAGCAATATACAAACAGAAAAAACAGCAAAATTTTTTATTTATTCAGCATTAAAATCTTTGCATGCTCATTATGTTGAAAACAACTGGCAGCAGTCACAAAACTTTACTTTACTCCAGCAGGTTCATTCAGCTTCGGGTAGCGAACAACTGCGGGATAATTTAAATTATACTCCAATTTACACACACCCCGATTATACAAAACAAATGCTAAGGTTTTATGCTTATGCTTTTATCCATAATCCTGAGATAAAATATATAAAACTCACTAACAATTTTGCAGAACTCACCACTCTTATTAACATATATGCCAATGATGTTGTATCAAAAGCTTTTATTCCATCAGAATTTAGCATGCGTTGCCCGACAGTCGAACAGCTGTTACAGCAGTATGATGAAGATGATCATGAGATAATTCTTGCCTTCCTGGTCAGTCATCAACCGGGTTTAGAGCTGACCGGTGACAGCGTCTATCCAACATGCTTAAAAACCGAGCACAATCTGAGAGTACGGGTTGCCAGAGCTTTCAGGTCATTATGGAATGCAGCTTCAGATGCGGAGTCTGAAGATTTGGCAAAAATGGCAATCGCTGTATTTCAGCTCAATCTGCTAAATCATAATTTACACATATTGCAAGATGCTGATTGTATAAGCTACAGCTATAGGTCAGGCACAATACTTAATGCAGGTGCTGCAGAGGAGTGATCATATCCAACCTCTGCTGGTTAATACTGTATTTGTAAGACAACCGTGTTATTTTCACTAACATCACTGAACTACAGATTAAATTCTACATCTTATCTTTATTGATAAAAGTAAGCTGCTGAAAAAACAAGAGGATGTTCAGAGATGGATAAAGTTAACAAAGTACCACATACACGCAAGCGAACGGTTAATCTGTCGGAAGGTGCACAGGTGCGCAGTAATAAAAAGCCTAAATTTGCAGGCAGCCATTGTACGTCCATCAGCAAGCCTGTAAAAACGAGAGTACCTCCTGCTCATACGCAACCAGAATTAACTCAACATCAGGAAAAAAAATCTGTAATCTTCAAGGTGTCTAGACTGATTACTCAGGGCGGTTTTTCTGCAGTTTTTAATGTAACAGAAGCAAATTCTGATAAACCTGATGAAATTATACTTAAGATAGCTGACAGGCAGTATACTCAACGGGAAGGTGCCTGTATTGAGTGGCAAGCGTCTAAAATAGAAGACCCGCACTGCTCATGCCAGATAATGGCTTCACACAATGAAGCCTACATTCACCGTCAGATGAAGCATGAAAATATAATTTCATTTATTGGTTTTGGGCATGTGAATGGCAACCCTGATGCATCTAAAAAAATACCCACTATTTTAATGGAAGCATGTGAAATGTCGCTTAGAAATAAAATTGAGAAACTCTGTTTTTTCAAGAATTACTATGTCCCGGGGGCGCCGCACCCGCTTCCATTAAATAAACGCTGCAAAATACTTTACGACACTGTAAATGGTTTAAAATATCTTCATAGTCAGCATTGTATGCATCTGGATATTCATCCTAAAAATATAGTTTTATCAAGAGCAGGGCAGGCAAAATTATGTGACTTTGGATTGTCATGCTGGGATTCATTTCCGGAAAAGAGCGGAATAACATTTGATACATGGTCAGCTTCGCTCACATATATGGCACCGGAAAATTATTTAAAATTTGCAGGAATATCGACACAGGCTGATATTTTTGGAATTGGTGTTACTATTAAAATGTCTGTTCTTGGAACGTTAGGTTCCCACGGCTGGTGGACAGAAAAAAGCCTTTTTAATAACATCTATACAGCTGATTACAAACTGAAAGAGCCAGTAAAAGGAAAAAAACTGTTTGGTCCCTTTGATGTTTTGACAGCACAAGAGATGATTCTGCAAAGTAATGACCCGGAGTTCAACTCATCACCACACAGCAAAGAAATTGCCATCCGTATACTAAAAGAGATTGCAGTACCTTGTCTGAGGGTGATGCCATATAACAGACCTTGTGCTAGTGATATATTAATCAGATTAAAGGAAATACAAGGTGATTTACAAAGAACACAATAAAATAAACAGGTTTATTATAACTATCATTCAGTGAGTTAGAGTGATAATGATACTATCATGATTAGCACATCATTAAAATGAACAGGGGTATTAACCGCTCCATCAAACGGATAGTTAAGAAACTCAAAATGTAACTGACCTCTATATAAGTTATCTTTAGAAACTGACATTGGTGTGCTCTCACTGTTATTTGTTAACTCAACATCTTTAGAAGAATTTAAATCGATCAAATGTATGCTATAAGGAATACACTTATCACCAGCAGAATACCCTTTTCCCTGCTCAGAAGAATATGCGATGATATTTCTCAGTGCGAAATTTGATGATGGCTGAGAAGGACAAGATCTATTTGTAGACTGTAATTTAAATATAAGTTTACTACCTGATGGAAAAAGACCTTCAACAGAAAATTGTTTATATCCCTCTCCACTCATCTCACTCTGATTAGTTTCTTGCTGTTCCGTATGCACTGCCATGCGAACATGATTACCATCTTTCCATATGACTTTATGCAATCCTTTTGTTTTTATTGCTAAATTAAAGTAATATGTTTCGATCATGTTTGACTTGTCATGATAGGCAACAATGCTGTCTCCATTATAATCAACACTGCCGATGTATTCTCCAAAATTATTTTTTAAAAAGCCTTTTAGTTTGTCATCGTAATCAAAAATAAATTTTATTACTCTCCCTATTGAAGTTTTGGTCTTGTTATACTCTATCGATGCGCCCGGTGAGGTGGCTTGACAGTTTTTATCAGTGGTGTTTTTAATATAAAACCTCCCGCAATTATCACATGAAGATACTTGACCTACGGCTGCACATGAATCATTACCTTCTGAATTGTCCTCATAGTGCCAGCCATCCATAGCGTTTGAGTAAACAACCGCATTGTTGATTGTTATTTGGCTGCTTGTATTATGTGCGGGATCGGCTCAGTATTCGGTTCCCGGCGAGGAATTCCGGCATACCCTCCGG
>JAPORK010000084.1:0-375 GCA_026710285.1 Endozoicomonadaceae bacterium
ATACGCTCAAAATAGTAAAAAATCACACCAAAAAAACAATAGATGTCTTCTACGTGCATAAGTTCGCTCTATTTTTTAGGGTATGAAATATTCGGGCTAAACTTTTAGTAATTATTCAGGATCTGCAGGGAAAAAGCGCCAGATATTATCATAGTAAAGCCATCGTTTTTATATAAAAATCACTTTAGCGATTATTCACAAATTGCTTATAATAATCTGTCAACTGATCATTTAAGAATTTATATCATAAAAATAATCGTCTGATTGCTATCTTTTTTTCTGTCTTTTGCTAACAGGAATACTGAAAAAATTACTATGCTGAAATAACTATAAGTCCAATTTTAATAACAGGGAAGTTATGATGCAGGTAAACAG
>JAPORK010000084.1:404-6701 GCA_026710285.1 Endozoicomonadaceae bacterium
TATCGTCTGGCTTATTATTTGATAATTTTAATTTGTTTTTCTGCTCTTTTTGTACCCAGTATTACGTTTGCAAAAAGTAGTGAGAAAAAATCAGGCTTAATAGAAATTCCGGATGTAAAAGAATTGTCTCCTGTCTTCAGGCAAACACTTTTCACTCCAAAACATAAGGCATCCATTGGTAAATGGTTTGCTGAAATACCCAACCCTTCAAATAAAATCATCCTTTCGGCAGGTCATGTGGACAGAGTTTCAGGAACAACTGGATATAACGATGCGCCTATGCTCTACTTTCAGGGACAGTTACATACAACAGAAGCTGCACTGACAAAAGTATTAGTACCTTTTATGGTAGAGATTGGCTTACAGCGCGGCTTCAATGTTGAGCAATTCATTGCCAGAGCGGATACTTTTAGAGAAGCAACACTTGAACTTGCAGAGTATGAACAAATAACCAATGGAATTGCTTTTGAAATTCATACAGATGCACCCTCGGAGGGCTGGCACAGAGCAAAAGGATATAATGGTCATACAGGTGTTATTCCTCCTTCAAACAGAACCATCACGAAAGCAGAAGCCTGTGTAGGTAACCATATGGGTAAATTCAGAAAAGGTATGCGTGATCTGTTTGCACCAAAGCAAGGTATCAGTTTAATTGAGTTATTTCCAACGAATAAGGCAATCACTTATGCAATTCATAAAGCAGTAAAATCTAATGATTATCAGCATGTAAGAAGAATAGCTTATCCTTACGTTAATCTCTTTTTTGATGCATTAGAAGTTTGCGACTTACACAGCTCTGCCAAAAATGTCACCATAGAATAAAATGATATTGTGCTTGTTTTACAGAGAAAAATGAACAGCATAGAATATTAAATGAATATAACTAAATAAGTCCAGACCATTTAGCATCAGGCAGATCCTTGCAAATGCATAATCTGCCGGTCTTATATCATTTTCCAAAAAAACAATTTTATTGAATAACATAAATGCAGTTTTACCTGGGAGATATATAATACTCATCAGTCTGTTTATGAAACATACTGCATCTGATTTTATCTTAGCTAATGTAAGGAGTAACCTATGACTCAACAAGTTTTAAATGCATGCAAAGCAGGTATCAGTGCATGGCAACAAGCATTCAATACTCAGGATGCAAAAGGCTGCGCAGAACAGTATGCAGAAGATACTACGATGATAGCAAAACCATTCGGTACTTTTATTGGTCGGAAAAAAATTCAGGCCTTTTGGCAAAACATCATGAATGAGGGTTATTCCAATGTGAATTACACCAATACTAAATGGACGCAGCAGGGTGAAGATGGTTATATCCTGACCTCAAACTGGACCATGAATAAAGCCTTTGGTGTTGTACATAAGGAGTATTGGAAAATGCAAAATGATGGTAAAGCCCGCCTGGTTTATGATGAGTTTGAAGTGAAGGGATCGCTTTAGCTGGTCGGGTTTGATTAGAAATTTTTGATCGCAACAAACCCTTAATTTATTGGATAGATAGTGTCATGCTGGAAGATTACCACATTTCAACTATAATTTTCGCCTTTTAATGATCATTTTCACAGCAGGTTATGCACTTTTGCCAGAACGTGATCATGGGTTAGTGTAAATTTAATACGTTGTTTGTATGGGAAAAAATTTAATTGTACTCTTAATAATCAGCACGCTGCTGATTAGTTTGCCTGCTGCAACACGACTAAAGAGTGATTTATCTGTCGACCAGCAATTGTGCAAGCTGGATATGGATTATGCAGCAGGAAAAACAAAAATAAGCGATGATGTTTATGATGGGCTTATCTTACTGAAAAATCAGCAAAAAGATTCAGAAGCACAACCATTAAACTGTCAGTTAATAGCTGATAATAACTATTCACATTCTTTTTTTATGGGTAGTTTGCGCAAAGCCATTTCAGTAGAACAGATCAGGTTATTTATTAATCAAATAAAAAAACAGGGGGGTCGGTGTGTTTTGCAGCCTAAAATAGATGGGCTTGCCGTTGAGCTCATTTACCATAAAGGCTGTTTAGTTGCTGCTTCTACCCGTGGTAATGGTTATAAAGGCAGGGATATTTATCCTTTAGTACAGCTATCCGGGCAAATTCCAAAAAAGTTGTATTTTCATGGAGCACCGTTGCAGGATAATACTGTATTGCATGGTGAGCTTTACTTAAGGCTGGATCTGGCAGAAAAAAACAAGCTAAAAAATTATCAGCATGCACGTCATAAAGTAGCAGGACTCACAGCACAAAAAAAACCGGATAAAACCTGGGCTGCCTGGCTGGACTTTTATCCGTGGAGCTGGGTTAACAGCCCACACAGCATTACAGAGCAAGATATTCAGCAACTTTCAGGCTGGGGGTTTAATTTTATTCAGCAACAAACTCATTATGCAGACAACTTGGAAGAGATTGAATCATGGCGACAATTCTATGAAAAAAAGAGTGCTGAAGGTCCTATGCTGATGGATGGAGTGGTACTCAAAGCAAATCAAAAAAACTTATTAACAAGGGATCAGCAAAAGTTAATGCCTGATTATGCGCTGGCATGGAAATTTCCTCCTAAAAAAGCAGTTGTACGCATAAAAGAAATTTACTGGACAACGGGAAGGACTGGCAAAAAAACGGCTATCCTCTCTTTTGAACCGGTTATATTAGGAGGATTGCGAATTACCAAAGTGTCAGCAGGCGGTATTAAAAATATGCGCAAGCTGGCTATTCGAGTTGGCGATGTGATTAGTATTGCGCTAAAAGGGCAAGCAATTGCTGTCCCTGATCGTATTCTGGTGCGTACCGATGCGCCTGTTGATTCAACACCACTGTAAAGAGCATGCTGTATTAAGGAAGGGATGGAATTTTTTAGTGCTGATTTTTTTATGTAATATTCAGATGGACAGATGGATAAACGGATATTTATAATAAATTATTGCTGAAAACTTATTTTTAAGTTAAAATTTACAACCTTTAATATATTTGAAGTGGTCTTTTTTGTTACTGAAAACTTTATTTGTGGTCTAAATGCAATACTTTTTGTATGTATTGAAGACTTCATTTGCAAAAAAAATCATATTTTTCAACGTTTATATAATAATATAGGCGGTATATTTTTAAGGTATGCCAACCTTTAGAAAAGGCTCTGGCTTTATAAATGGAGCAGGTTATGTACGCAATAATTCAAACCGGCGGCAAGCAATACCGTACAGCGGTAGGCGATACGCTTAGGGTAGAAAAGCTTGAGACACCAACAGGTGAAACTGTCGAAATAGATAAAGTTTTAATGATTGGTAAAGACGATAACACCATCGAAGTAGGAAAGCCTGCTCTTGAAGGTGCAAAAGTCGTTGCTGAAGTTGTTTCTCATGGACGTGGCAAAAAGATAAATATTATCAAATTCAAACGTCGTAAACACCATATGAAACGTATGGGTCATCGTCAGTGGTTTACTGAAATCAAAGTTACAGCCATCAATAGTTAACAACCAATCAAACCAAACGAAAAAACGTAGGAAAGATCATGGCACACAAGAAAGCAGGGGGTAGTACCCGCAACGGTCGCGATTCGGAAAGTAAACGCTTAGGTGTTAAGCGCTTTGGTGGTCAGCTGGTTAAGGCTGGCAACATATTAGTTCGTCAGCGTGGCACCCACTTTCATGCAGGGGAAAATGTAGGTATCGGTAAAGATCATACCTTATTTGCTAAATCTACAGGTCACGTTGTTTTTGAGACAAAAGGACCCAAGAATCGTAAGTATGTTCGTATTGCTGCAGCTTAGAAATAGTTTGTTGTAAATAAGCGCTGAATAGTGTGCTTATGCATGCAGAATAGCCATTTAATGCATTGTAACCATCTGATTTGTAGCTCTTATTCTGCTCATACAACCTCCGGAGAGAAAGAATGAAATTTGTGGATGAAGCCTGTATTTATATAGAGGCGGGCAGAGGAGGGCATGGATGCTTAAGTTTTCGCAGAGAAAAGTATGTGGAAAAAGGCGGACCAGATGGCGGTGATGGTGGTGATGGTGGCAGTATCTGGTTTATAGCCAGCCATGACCTGAATACACTCGTTGATTATCGTTATCAGCGCAGATACAAAGCAGAAAACGGGCAGTGTGGTGCAGGGGCAAATTGTACCGGGAAGAAGGGTGCTGATCTTGAGTTATATGTTCCTGTAGGAACCACGATCATTGATGAAGACACTCAGGAAGTCATGGGTGATCTGACGCATGAAAACCAGAGATTGATGGTTGCCAGAGGTGGATATCATGGTCTTGGAAATACACGATTTAAATCCAGTACGAACCGCGCACCCAGACAAACAACCAGGGGAACCGAAGGTGAAGCACGTAATCTGCGTCTGGAGCTAAAAGTCATTGCCGATGCAGGACTGCTTGGGTTACCCAATGCAGGCAAATCAACTTTTATTCGAACCGTCTCCCATGCAAAACCTAAAGTGGCGGATTATCCTTTCACAACACTTATCCCCAATCTGGGTGTTGTCAGTGTTGAAAAATATCAAAGCTTTGTAGTGGCAGATATTCCGGGTATTATTGCAGGCGCTTCAGATGGCGCTGGTTTAGGTCTGCGTTTCTTAAAACACCTTTCACGCTGCCGTATTTTGTTACATCTGGTGGATGTTGCACCTTATGATGGAAGTGATCCAGTGGAAAATGCACAAACAGTTATTAAAGAGCTGGAATTATTTAACCCCTCTCTGGCAGCAAAAGAGCGCTGGCTGGTATTAAATAAACTGGATTTACTGGCAGAAACAGAACGCCATACAGTCTGCGATCAAATTATTGCAGCACTGAACTGGAAGGGACCTGTATACAAAATTTCAGCACTGTCTTCCACAGGCGTTAAACCATTATGTCTTGATGTTATGAGATTTATTGAAAGCAGCAAAGAAGATAAAGAGGCTGCTACCAAAGAGCAGCCACAGCTTTCAGGAACAGGATAAAAATAAACTGTGTAAATCTTAAGCTATCGTGTTGTCAGACTCTAATCCAGACTTCTATCTTAGTAAGCGTATTTTTTAGACCCTGGCTTTTACCCTTTGGCAGATTTGTCTCTTTTTGAACATACCAGCCTTTGCCGGATACACACCGTGGGCTCGTGGGCTGAGCACACGACCTTTACCTGAGACTCATACCATGGGCTGAGCCTGTCGAAGCCCGGCTGCGCTTTATATCCTCAAGGCTTCGACAAGCTCAGCCCACAATCTTATGCCAAAAAGGTTGATATATTCAATAACAGGCAACCGGATAAAGGAAAAAGTACCTTAAAGTGAAATACGCCCTAAAGGTTGCACAGTAATCTCTTCTGTAAGCTCCTGGTGGGAAAGAACGGCAAGTTCATAAACTTCTGCTTCTAGTAAACGACGCACATAACGCCTTATATCCATAGAAGTAATCATAACCGGCTTTTGATCTAAATGACCTATTTTACCGATGGTTTCTTTTACCTTTTCAATAAATTTTGCCGTAACCATTGGATCCAATGCCAGATAAGCACCCGCTGATGTCTGTCTGATACCGTTACGAATGGTATCTTCTAAATCCTGTTCCAGCAGATAAACCGGTAAAATATTTTGTCCATTACTGTATTTATAACTGATAAAGCGTTTTAAGCTACCCCGAACATACTCTGTAAGCTGAACTACTTCTTTTTCTTTATGTCCCCAGACAACCAGAGACTGAAGAATAGTACGTAAATTCCTGATTGAAATATCTTCAGCCACCAGCCGTTGAAAGATTTCCGCAATCTTATTAACGGGTAATAAACGCTGAACTTCTTTGATTAACTCGCCGAAACTATCTTCCATTTTTTCAAGCAGGTAACGGGTTTCCTGGATTCCAATAAAATCTTCAGCATATTTCTTAAGCACGAAGGCCAGATGGTGAATAAGTATTTTTACATCCCCCATATAGTTGACTTCTGCTTTTTCCAGTGCACTTTTATATTGATCTGCAACCCATAAAGTATCCAAAGTAGGAATAAATGCTTCACCCCGTTCAAAAGGTATTTTTAACATTTCCAGATGTTCATCTTGCTCTCTTGCAAAGACAAATCCTTGCCTGAACTGTCCCTTTGCTACAGGTACCTCATTAAGCATAATGGTGTATTTATCATCTTCCATAGAATCATTAAAGCGCAAATGAATTCCGGGGAATGGTACACCAAGATCCATATACAGAGCTTTACGGACTTTTAATAATTCATCGTTTAATTCAGTGGTGTTAAGACTTTCCTGGATGGTTGTCGGAACATCAATAACCAACGGCAGTGTTTGTG
>JAPORK010000075.1 GCA_026710285.1 Endozoicomonadaceae bacterium
TAGACAAGTTTTATCTATTTTAACTTATGAGTACATGTATTTTTGCTTACTATACATGTCAGAAAATTCATAACCTAAACTCTACATTTAATAACATTATTAATAAATCAGACTCACTAGCTGAATTTTTAAGTTTAATAACAACAGCTTTGATTATAGCTCTGTTAAATAAATACTAATTAAAATTACATTAAATAAGATATTCTAACTAATCACTCAATCTTTCTTTTATATTTTTTCCATATTCAAAAAGATGATTTAATATTTCTTTGTCCTTCTTTGTATATTTTGTTTCTTCTAAATCACATTTAATCTGATTTATAAAACACTCAAGCCGGCTAACCTCAGAATTATCCGCTGTGTTTGGTTGTAAGAAATATGTTTGACAAAATTTTTTCCAGTTTAACGCCTCTTCTTCAGAGAGCGTTTCTGGCCAGTTCCGGGCCCGGTATCTAAATAACATTTTTGGTAAGCGTTTATCATTGAAGTGCCACTGTTTTTTCCCCAAATCATCAGGGGATGCTTGACTGACCTGATCAATAATATTTTTATCAGCAGAAGAAAAAAATCCACCACTATATAACATTTGATCAGGATCAGAATCAGACGTTTTTTCAAATTTACGCTCAGAAAAAACATTGACTAGCTTTTCAGCCAGCAGGCTGTTATCTTTTAACTGAACATAATGTTTTTCCAATATAGACTGATTTATTTCTAAGCGCTTTTTGTCTTCAGGGCGACAAGCTGAAAAAGGAACAATAACAGGACAACGATTTATTCTAACTGTTTTAAGAGGAATACGCTGCATACCTTCTTGCTCTAAAATTTCATTTTTAGAAAAAATACGCCTAGACATTTCTTCTTCTGAGCAGTTTATCCATTCAGCCGGATCATAGCTCAGATCACACACTATAATTTCATTTTTATTTACAGGGTGTAGTGCAAGCGGTATTACAACAGCCATACAGGCTTGTTTTGCAGAATAACGACCAGAAACATGAATAACAGGTTTTTGACCCTTTAAATCAAGTAAGTGTGCTGCTGAAATTTTATCTTTATGCGTTAGTACGTAATCTAACATTTTTGGTTGAGTTTTGCGGAGTAATCGGGCAAGCTCAATGGTTGCTCGTACATCCGATACAGCATTATGTGCTTCATCATGACCAATATTATTGATTTTTGTCAGCTGTTCTAACTTAAAACTCACTGTACCATCTTCATTGACCGGCCAGTTGATATGCTCAGGTCTTAATGCGGCATACAAACGAACTGTGTTTATTAAATCCCAGCGACTATTACCATTTTGCCACTCTCGGGCATAGGGATCTAAAAAATTACGGTAAAGACTGAACCTTGTTACTTCATCGTCAAAGTTCAGACTGTTATAACCTGTAACACAAGTTCCGGGATCACTAAATACCTGATTAATTTTACTGATAAAATCTGCTTCACATAATCCATTTTCATGTGTCATCTGTGGTGTTAATCCTGTGATCAGGCAGGCATCTATCTGAGGAAGCTTGTCAGCAGGTAACCGACAAAAAAGTTCTAAAGGAGGTTCTGTTTCATTAAAATCAGCATCTGTTCTTATACCAGCAAATTGAGCGGGCCAGTCCCTGGTTGGATTGTTACCAAAAGTTTCATAGTCATACCAATAAAATGTTTGGGGTCTTTGCATGGTATTTGATTACCTCCGCAATGTATAAAAACAAAAATCATTATAGCGGATATTATTTATTAGTAAACCATTATACTGCATCACAAAAAGATGAATATAGCAGATAACATTTTTCTTGTGGTTTTGGTTCATCAATTTTGCGCAATAGACAGCTTTCAGGGAGGGGAAGAATTCAACTCTTTTAATAGTTGTGTAAAGGTTATTTCATCCATTACCTGGATACCTAAAGATTGTGCTTTAGCAAGTTTAGAGCCTGCCTTTTTTCCAACAACAACGGCTGTTGTTTTTGCAGACACGGTATTAGTAACTTTTGCTCCTAGAGCAACAAGATATGCTTTACCTTCTTCACGTGTCATGCTTTCCAGTGTTCCGGTCAATACCCAGGTTTGATTTTCAAGCGGTGCTTTTTCCTGATTTACGCCAGAACTCTTTTTACTCACAGGTTCCGACCAGTGAATACCACAATCTATAAGCTGCTCAACCACTTCTCTGTTATGGGGCTGTTTAAAAAAGGATACAATATTTTTAGCAACAACCGGTCCAATATCATCAATATTTTCCAGCGTTTCACTGTCAGTTATTGTTAAAGCAGTCAAATCACCAAAGTAATGACTTAATGCAGCAGCTGTTGTTTCTCCAACTTCAGGAATCCCTAAAGCATAGATAAATCTTTCCAGGGTTGTTTTCTTGCTTTTGTTTAATGCCTGGATTAAGTTCTCTGCTGATTTTTCTCCCATCTTTTCACACTCAGCAATCATAGGAGCAGTTAAACGATAGAGATCTGCTACTGAACAGATAAGCTGACGATCTACAAACTGATCAGTGAGTTTACTTCCCAGACCTCTGATATCCATTGCTCTGCGAGAAGCAAAGTGCTTAATTGCCTCCTTACGCATTGCCGGACAAAAAAGACCACCAGTACAACGTACTACCGCTTTATCTGGTTCTTGTTGTGTTTGTGAACCACACACTGGACAGATTTTTGGAAGCGCTGTTTTTTTGGTATTTTGGGGTCTTTTGGACATAACTACGCTGATGATCTTTGGAATAACATCACCAGCTCTTCTAACAACAACGGTATCTCCTTTACGTACATCAAGCCGTTTAATTTCATTCATATTGTGAAGTGTTGCATTTTTAACAGTCACTCCACCAATGAAGACAGGCTTTAATCTGGCAACAGGTGTAATAGCACCGGAACGTCCAACCTGAAAGGTGATATCTTCAATGGTGGTTATTTCTTCGTGTGCGGGAAATTTATACGCAACAGCCCATCGGGGGGCTCTGGAAACAGCGCCTAAACGTTGCTGAAGCTGTAAGTCATTAACTTTGAAAACAATGCCATCCATATCATAAGGCAGAAGGTTACGTCGGGTAAGCAATGCATTGTAATAGGCAATACATTCTTTAATTGATGAAGCCAGTTTTATTTCAGAGCTAATGCATAACCCCCATTTCTGTAGTTGTTGTAAGACATTATAGTGGTCCTTCGGTAGTTCTCCGTTAAAAACACCGACGCTATAACAACACATTTTTAGTGGTCGCATAGCGGTTACTGAAGAATTGAGTTGTCTCAGACTCCCTGCTGCTGCATTGCGTGGATTCATAAATAATTTACCACCTTTGAGTGCAATCGTCTGATTTAGTTTGTCAAAATCAGCTTTTAACATATAGACTTCGCCTCTTACTTCAAGGCGTTTTGGCCAGCCTGCACCCAACAACTTCAAAGGAATCGTTTTAATGGTTCTGATATTTTGTGTAATATCTTCGCCGGTTTCTCCGTCACCCCGCGTTACACCACGGATAAGCTCACCGTTTTCGTACAGCAAACTGATGGCAACACCATCAAGCTTGGGTTCACAAGAGTAAACAATCGTTTGCTGGTCTAATTTTTCTCTGACTCGCTGATCAAACTGATGCATTTGGTTGTCATCAAGGGCCTTTTCAAGCGAGAGCATGGGTATTTCATGTGATCTTTGTACAAAGGCAGATAGTGGCTTGTGTCCTACACGCTGTGTGGGGGAGTCCGTTGTTATGAGTTCAGGATTCTCTGCTTCCAGCTGCTGCAAACGGTGGAGCAGACGGTCATATTCACTGTCTGGTAATTCCGGGTAGTTCAGCACGTAATATTGATAATTTGCCTTATTTATCTGATTACGTAACTTCTCTATCTGTTTGTGTGCTGCTGATGCAACGGTATAATTGTTTTGATTTTTTGACATAACTTTAAATGCACCGAAACAGACTCTATATAATTTTTAAAACAGATTATAGAAACAATAATTAAAGTACTCAACAGACCCTGGCTAAGTCACTATACCATGTTAATTAAAATATAACAAAGTGCTTGTATGCAACAGGAGAGTCGGTTAAGCATTCAGGTTGCTGGTCACTGCCGGACAAGCTTCGGAACAGGGGCTGGTAAATAAACTGCCTTAAAACTTAATCGATCGATGGATAAAGGATATTGATTTTTTTATTCGCTGTATATAAATCAGGTAGCTGCTCATTTATCAATGCATTGCATAACTGAATTGATCTGATCAAAAACATTACCAGGCAGTATCAGCTGTTAACAGCATTCTCTGCATTACCTGCACAGACCGAAAATAAAATTTTATTACTTTGAAGATGGCACACTGCATAAAAGTTACAAATATAATTAAATATCACTTCATAAAACTCGATAAAAAATCGTAAAATAAGTATACTTTGATAGCAGAAAATGTGACTTTTTTTTAAAGGATAAATATGGAATCATATACCGGTCTTAGTTTTTTTTACCAATTATTAATTATTTTTTCTCTTTCTGTGGTTGTTATTTCGTTGTGTCACCGGTTAAAAATTCCTGAATCTCTGGCTTATCTTTTTGTAGGATTTGTACTGAGCCCAGGAGTATTAAATACCGTCAGCAATGCACATCAAATAGATTTGCTTGCAGAAATTGGAGTTGTTTTTCTCCTGTTTTCACTGGGACTGGAATTTTCTGTGACCAAACTGATGTCTATGCGGCGTTTGGTCTTTGGGCTGGGTGGACTACAGGTTTTAATCAGTATGGCAGTGATTACTTTTATCGGACTCTTTTTTGATCTTCCGGTCACAACAACACTCATCATGGCTGCTGGTTTATCGCTGTCATCAACTGCTATCGTCTCAAAAGAACTTACCCGTCGCAATGAAATACGGACGCCATACGGAGAAGCAGCTATCAGTACGCTCATTTTTCAGGATGTAGCTGCTGTTGTTTTTCTAATTATTGTCTCTGCTTTAGCGGTAGGAGATAACAATAAACTGGGGATGGCCTTATTACTTACTTTTTTAAAAGGTTCTGCTTTTGTCCTGTTAATGATGGTCGTTGGCAAAAAGGTATTACCCTATGTCTTCCATGAAGTGGCAGCAACCCGCTCAGAAGAACTGTTTGTATTGACAGCTATTGTCATTGCTTTATCTGCATCAATTTTATCTCATGTTCTGGGACTTTCTATGGTCTTAGGTGGCTTTGTCTCAGGCATGATGCTTGGAGAAAGTCATTATAAACATCAGGTAGAAACAGATATTCGTCCCTTCAGAGATATTTTATTGGGTTTGTTTTTTGTTTCTGTCGGTTTAATGCTTGATCTTAAACAACTAGTCAATGAATGGTGGATTATACTTTTAGGTGCAGCTGCACTGATAACCTTAAAAACGTTACTCATCAGCGTATTAGGACATATGATAGGGCTTGACCGAAAAAGTTCTTTAAAAGCGGGCTTGGCATTATCACAGGGTGGTGAATTTTGTTTTGCTCTTATTGCGCTTGCTAATCAACACAATTTATTTCCTCACAGAATTAGTACACTTACGCTTTCCATCGCTATTGTTTCAATGATTTGCACACCGTTTCTGATACGCTACAGCGACAGAATTGTACGCATTGTTAAGGGCAATAGAAGAAAACACAATGTGGGTAAAAATGATCTCAGCTCAATGGAAAGTGCCACATCCTTGCTTGAAGATCATATATTAATATGTGGTTATGGTCGTGTTGGTCAGGTAGTAAGTCGCTTTATTCGTGACGACAACCTGCCCTATATTGCGCTGGATGATGACCCTCTGCATGTAAAAGAAGCCATAATGGCAGCAGAACCGGTCTTTTATGGTGATTGCCGCAGAAAAGACATTCTTACAGCAACCGGTGTTGCGCGTGCTAAAATGGCAGTTATTTGTCTGGATAACGCAGTAACTGCCAATAAAACCCTGAAGATACTTAAAGAGTTAAACCCTGAACTTCCTGTTTTGGTCAGAACAAGAGATGACTCTATGATGGAAGAACTTTATCAAAATGGTGCCACAAGACTTATCCCTGAAGTGTTAGAATCAAGCCTGTTAATTGTCAGTCATGTTTTGACCATGCTGGGTAAACCGGAATGGGAAATCAAACAGCGCATACAGTCAGTACGCCAAAAGAAGTATCGGCGTTTACATGGCTTTTTTATCGGACAAGCAGAATCTCTGTTTACCTCAGAAGGTTTGCCTGCTAATTTACGGCATGGATTTACACTCAACGTAGATTCCTGTGCGGTTGGAAAATCACTTTATGAACTGCCTCTGGAAAAAATTGGAGTCGAAATTGATAAAATTATTCGCAATAAAGAACAGCTTGAACCAGAAGATAATCTCTCTTTGCAGCCAGGTGATCTTATTCTGTTAACAGGTTCCGTAAAAGCAATTGCTGAGGCAGAAGACTTTTTATCCCGAGAGCGTTGATCATCAGGCAAGAGAGCATCACGGATTTACGAAAACATCATTGCTTAAGATGATAAGTTTGTTTATTCATGACAGTAGGTTATTTAATGTGGTCGCCGAAGCAGAATTTTTTTTGTTACGTTGTTGACTTTTGCGTGAGCTGATAAAGTCGTTGTATCTGTTTTGTATCAGATGAAGTAATTGCAGGAAAAATGATCATCATTATTTTTATTTTTTTTCTGGATCGTTTCCTGTCATTAAACTCGATGTT
>JAPORK010000114.1 GCA_026710285.1 Endozoicomonadaceae bacterium
CCTGTTTTGTCTGTGAGTAATACTAATGAAGAATTTTTTGCTTTATGTAGATGAATTTGCTAACATCTGAGCGATACTGGGCCCGTGCTTTAAACAGGGTCCGCAGATATACGGTGCTCGCATGCTGTTGATCAGTTTTGTATCTACCCGGCGAGTTGCGGTATACACATTAAAATCAGAGGTTTTATCATGAAAAAAAATATCCATCCGGAATATCAGATGGTAACAGCAACATGTAGCTGTGGTAACGTAATAAAAACGCGCTCTACACTATGTAAAGATATTTCTTTAGATATCTGTTCTGCCTGTCATCCATTTTATAGTGGCAAGCAAAAGAATGTTGATAAAGGGGGTCGTATAGACCGCTTTAACAAACGTTTTGGTATGTTGGGCGGAGACAATAAATAAACCAGCATAAGGCAGGTTTATAGCAGCCACCACCTAAAAAATTAAACAATATGCTTTGAAACCGGATTACACTTTTGTCTTCTGGCAGATTTGATCTAAATCTTAGACTAGCTGGTAATTGTTACGTACTATAAATCCACAGCTTTAAATATAGGCGCCATAACTGCGCAAAAAGCGTCTTTCCAGGCGCTTTTTTATTTGTATATGTGGTGGTAAAGTGTGAGAGAGCTGTGCTGAAAAGTGCTATTGGCAAATTTGCTTGTTTTGTATTTGCAAATATTTCAGACCAAATGCCAAGTCACTTATAAAGTGTAAAAAAGCAGGTGTTATCCAATGAGGCAAAAATTTTAATGATTAATGCCTTAGTTACTTTAAGCCTTTTTTTGTGATTATACGATATACACTTTCAGATGATCACAAAAATATCCAATTGATTTTTTAACATAAAGACTATTCATGAGCAAAAGTTTAAAACAGGCAGCACTTGATTATCACGAAAACCCGCAACCGGGTAAAATTTCTGTTGAGATAATAAAGTCTGCTGAAACAGCGAAAGATCTTTCTTTAGCTTACTCTCCGGGTGTTGCTGTTCCGGTGCGTGAAATTGCAAAAGACCCGAATACCGCTTATCGCTATACAGGAAAAGGCAATTTGGTAGCGGTAATTAGTAACGGATCCGCAATTTTAGGGTTGGGAAATCTCGGCGCACTGGCTTCTAAACCAGTTATGGAAGGTAAGGCATTACTGTTTAAACGTTTTGCAGCTATTAATGCAATTGACATAGAAGTGGATTGTGATGATCCGCAAAGGTTTATCGATATTGTGAAACGTATTTCACCTTCTTTTGGCGGAATAAATCTTGAAGATATTAAGGCGCCAGAGTGTTTTGAAATAGAGCAGGCACTTATTGAAGCATGTGATATTCCCGTTTTTCATGATGATCAGCATGGTACTTCTATTGTCTCAGTGGCAGGCATACTCAATGCTTTGGAAATTACCGGTAAAAGCATTAGTGATGTACGTCTTGTCTGCATGGGTGCAGGTGCAGCTGCTATCAGCTGTTGCTGGCTACTACTTGAGCTGGGGTTGAAGCGAGAAAATCTTTACGTTCTGGATAGTCGTGGTGTTATTCATGAACAGCGCACTAATCTGAACCGTTATAAAGCATCTGTTGCAGCTAAAACATCTATGCGGACGTTGGATGATGTTATTGAAAATGCTGATATTTTTCTTGGTTTAGCCGGTCCTGATCTGTTAACAGCAGAACAATTACAAAAAATGGCAACCAACCCTGTTGTATTTGCCTGCTCTAATCCTGATCCTGAAATCAATCCTGATCTTGCAAAAAAAACCAGAAGTGATGTTATTATGGCAACAGGACGTTCTGACTATCCTAATCAGGTTAACAATGTCTTAGGCTTTCCCTTTATTTTCAGAGGTGCTTTAGATGTACGTGCTGCGGTAATTAATGATGCAATGAAAATAGCAGCTGTACACGCCATTAAAGATCTGGCTAAAGAGCCGGTTACTCAGGCTATTCGGGATGCTTATGAGGGTCGTGATTTTAGTTTTGGCACGGACTATATTTTACCAAAGCCGATGGACTCCAGATTGTTAAGCATTGTCTCAGCAGCGGTTGCGCGGGCAGCTGTTGACTCGGGAGTGGCAAAACTGGATTATCCGGCACATTATCCACTGGTTTAAATGAATAATATTCTGAATTAATCATCCGTAGCCATAACGGAGTCGAAAATAGTACTATCTGCATAAGGCGATTTTTTTATCTGCAGACAAGATCCTCTTCAACTCTGCTCTGGTTACGGTTTATTTTATGCTGAATATACCAATCTTTACTGAATGCACCGTGGGCTTCGACAGGCTCAGCCCACAGTTTAATCTATATATTCCGATTCTTCTGCTGCCTTTTTAAAAATAGACGGTTCTTTTTCAATTTTTTTTCTCTCCTCATTAAGTTATTTTTTAAACATGCTTTTACATTATCTCTTCATTCCAAATAGGATCTTTCTTCTTTTTTTCTGTAAAAATATTGCAAGCCAATATTTTCTACCCGGTGTTCACAGACAACCTTACCTGCGTTTTAAAACTATCATTGCCTGCACTTTATTTCAGGACAATAAAAATTCTTTGAAAATTTGCACAAATTACCAACATACTGTATATATGTACAGGTTATTTGGATTCAGGAGTTCCAGTCATGCTTATTGCTTTATCTATAAATCATTTTGCAGCTATCAACCATAGTGAACTTGAATTTTCTTCCGGAATGACAGCCGTTACCGGAGAAACCGGTGCAGGAAAATCTATTTTACTGGATGCACTGAAGTTTACTATGGGAGACCGTGTTTCAAAAGAGATCATTTCAACAGAACGCCAGCAGGCAGAAGTACAGGCAACATTCAATATTAATAAGTTGCCCGCTTTGCAGGAATGGTTAAAATCAAAAGATCTTTATCATGGCGATGAATGTATTTTACGCAGAATTTTCACTGCTGAAGGTCGTTCCCGGGGCTATATTAACGGAACGGCATCAACCATGACTGAGTTAAAACAGGCTGGGGAATTCCTATTACAATTACACGGTCAGCACGATCATCAGTTATTGTTGCAACATCAATGGCAACGTGAGCTGCTGGATCATTACGCTGGCTGTGAAAATAAAGTAAGAAAAGTCCGACAGCTCTGGCATGCCTGCATGCAATGCAAAGCAAAAATAAAAAAAATTAATGAAACTGCATCTGCACAGATCGCGCAAGGGCAACTACTCCGCTATCAGGTAGAAGAGATAAAAGCGCTGGCTTTAAAAAAAAATGAACTACAGGATTTAGAAGCAGAACACAAACAGTTGCTGCAGGCTAATAAATATCTGGATGTTTGTCACTACGTGCAGTCAATACTCTGTACAGGTGATCATGGAACACTACATCAGTTACGTCTTTGCATTAAACAAATGGCTGAGATGCCTCTGTTTGATGATATTTACACCCTTATCAATGAAGCAGTTATACAAATGGAGGAAGCGGTTAGCACCATAACACAGCTTGAGTCACAGATTGAGATTAACCCTGAACGCCTTGCAGAAACAGAACAACGTCTTTCATCTGCTTATGACATTGCAAGAAAGCACCATAAGCAGCCTGCAGAATTAAGTGAGTTACAACAACAATTAACTGCTGAGCTTAATCATTTGGAAACGGTACATGAAGATATTAATCTGCTCGAACAGCAAATGAAAGAAATGGAAGCTTCTTTTCTCCGTGAAGCCAAAAAGCTCAGTCAGCAACGACATCAGGGAGCAGGAAAAATGGCGTCTTATATTACTCAGCTAATGAAAGAGCTGGCTATAAACGACTACCATTTTCATATTCAGCTTTCTCCTTTGTTGTCACTAGAAAGTTCTGGTATGGATAAAGTTGCTTTTCAGGTGAAGCGGGATAAACAAAATGCAGGTGCAAGCCTAGAAAAAATCGTCTCCGGTGGTGAGTTATCCAGAATCAGTCTGGCTATACAAATTGCAACGGCAAAACGTCTGGGTGTGCATACATTGATCTTTGATGAAGTGGATGTAGGCATTGGTGGTGCAACAGCAGAAATTGTTGGCAGGTTGTTACGTCAGTTGGGAAGCAGATGCCAGGTCATCTGTATTACTCACCAGGCACAAGTTGCTTCTCAGGCACATCACCACCTGTCAGCCATTAAAAAACGCAATGACAGACAGTATATCAACCTGGTAAAATCCAATAACAACACACTGCGTGAGCAAGAGGTTGCACGCATGATTGCTGGTGTAAAAGTTACAGGTAAAGCATTAGCACACGCCAAAGATATGATTAACCGTGCTCAGACATAAAGTGGTCATTAGTTATTAAAAATTAACAACCATGGCGTGCATAAACAGATAAAGACAATTTCCTCTAAATACTCTTTTTAGGAAGTAGTATATGAAACGTGAATTTCCACTCTGTCCACCATTCCAGCAAAAGTTTAAAAACAGAAAGAATAGAAAATAATTCTTTACTTTTATCTTTATATATTTTTAAGATAGAGGCTCTTGTTTATATTGACTTGCTAATTTTAATGAGAACAGAAGGAAATGTTCATGAACAAAATTATTGCTACTTTATTGTTATCAACGAGTTTAACGGCATTGGCTATTAACTCACCTGAGAATGTGGCTCCTATTAGTGATACAGACCAAATTGAAGGTGCAGTTCCTGAAGCTACTCTGACTGATAAAGCAACTGAAAAAACTGATGAAGCAGTTGACGCAGTTACTGTAAAAATCAATGCAACTACAGAAGACAAACAACAAGCACCTATTTCATTGGATATTAAGATTGGTGAAACTATACCTTCAATAGAACTAATTACTTCAGACGGTAACTTATTAAATATAGCTAATAAAACTGAAGAACGTCGGGTTTACGTTATATCGAAAACTTTGAATTTATTGAACTCAAAAGGGCTCATTGAGCAATTGTATGCTAATGCTAACAAAAACTCTAATACCAAATTTATCGTAATTAGCACAAATACATTGGATGAATTGAAACAAGCTGTTAGCAATAATAAGATCCCGCACAATATACAATTTTTATCAACAGGAAAACTAGCATCGTTTGATATCTTAAAAATAGATTTTTTAAGCAAACACAAACAAATGTTGACAACTGTTGTTGTTTTTGCAAATAAGAGCGGCAAAATAACAAGTATAATGTGGTACTTTTAAACCTACTAACCCAGTTGAGGTATATAATATATCCAAAACTGGAGAGATAAAAAGGTTGACCACATCAGTATACAATGAATTGGTCAGTAATACCTTATCTGGATGGATCTGTATTGGACAGAGATGTTAATGCTGCCAGAAACATTCTTGCGCTCGGGCATGAGCGTCTCGCAGGAGGAATCCCCTTTCTTTAGGACTGTTTCTTAGTCACATTTTTTAAGCTCTTGTTTTTATCATGGCGGGTTGCTTGTTACTAAATATACCCGCCTTTTTGGCATAAAACCGTGGGCTGAGCCTGTCGAAGCCCAGAGGGCAAAAGCAGCCAGGCTTCGACAAGCTCAGCCCACGGTGCATTAAACCTGTGAATAAAAATCGGTGCTTAAAAAATGTGATTAAGAGACAACCTTTAGAGAGGGGAGGGTGTCAAATCTGTCTGATATAGTTTTCTAAAAAATAACTGCAAATGAATTTAAATTTAGGTGAATTAGTACTCTCCCTCAAAATATCTCTTGGTCACATTTTTAAAGCAGAAATGACAAAAAAAGCAGGAATAGCTGGATGTGTAAAAATGAACATCATCGGAATGGGAGTGGAAATAAAAGATTCGTGCGTCATGACTTGCATTATGAATCAAAAGTATCTTTAATTAGTAATTATTCTCTCAAGTTTTCAAATTTAGATATAACAACTTATACGTCAATTAAATTTACATGCATTTCAGTTATGACCATTTTAAAGCTGAGCATTATAATCTGTAAACAGCCATGCCTCGATAAATCATAAGCATTGTGCAAAATTTGATTATTTACGATTATTTTGCAATAAAACGTTTTGTGTCGCTTATTTAATCCATTTACAGAGGTCTTCCCTATGATAAATAAAATAAACACAAAAATTTGTATTTTTTATTGTTTTACTTTCCTTATCATTACCCCAGTCGTAAATGCGCATACTCTGAGAAATAACGACATATTCTTTAGTGGTATTGCTGATTCAATTGCATTCATTATTAAAAAGCACTGCGTTACAAAAAAACAGCCTTCCCGAATACGCGATGGAAGTTATTTGCAGGCTACACTGGATACTTATAAATATTTCTATCCATATATAGTTATCCAGGCTGGAAGGTCGCACAGCAGCAAAACGGTACGCTGCATGACTAAAAATATGCTACCTAAAAAGATTTTTGTTGGTGATTATTTTACTTTCGATCATGCCCCCGGAAGTCTTAATTTTGCAGTTCAGGGGTCTTTAATATTTAATAATAAAACAGTTTTCAGTCAAATTATCCTGGCGCAGGGGCATAATTTTTTTAGTAACAACTGGTGGTTTGGAGGCAGGTACTGCAGTCGCTTTTATCCTTTAAAACATTATCCACAAGAGGCAGTAACCTGTACTGCTGATAATGGTGAGAAATGGTGTTTCCTTCGCGGTGTTATTGCATCACCTTCAACTAACAATTATGTTAACGAAATTACAATTTACAAAGAGCCATGCTCTGTGGATTTATTCAAG